>CAIWUD010000492.1 GCA_903915775.1 uncultured Chloroflexota bacterium
ACAGAGCCAGGCAGTAGGAAGTTGAGCGCGAGCAGTGCAAACTGAGCACTGGCCCCGCCCTGCATGAAGAGCACACGGTAGTCGTCGCCTAGACCGAGCAGCGCCTTGAAGCGTACCTCAGCACGCTGATTGATCGCTTCATACTCCTTAGAGCGATGGCTCATCTCAAGGATCGACATGCCACGGCCCTGGTAGTCGAGCAATTCGCTCTGGGCACGCTCGAGCACGGTGCGTGGCAGCACTGCTGGCCCAGCATTAAAGTTGTGAACCGTCATAAGAAGATCCCTCCTGGGGTAGCCCATGGATACACTGGCGTTCGCTCTTCAAGTATAGTATACCTGTTCACACTTCCCCTGGCGGACCAAGGCTGGGTTAGGTTTTTTGTGGAGGGCTGCGCCCTCCACACCTCCCGCACGCTCGTCAAGCTGCTATGGAGCATGCCTTACCCCAAACGTGAACAGGTACCAAGTATACCCTATTTGCACTGCTAGGCCTGATGTGGTATACTCGGCATCAGAGCGGGCGATTAGCTCAGTTGGCTAGAGCGCATCCTTCACACGGATGAGGTCACTGGTTCGAGTCCAGTATCGCCCACCAGCACAGTAAACAGCCTGCCTCACGGCGGGCTGTTCTGTTAGGGGTGTTTCAATTTTAGCTGCGCCAGCACGAGCTTTTATGGAGGGCTTCGCCCTCCATACCTCCCGCAAGCTGGTTAAGCTCGACCGTTTGGTGGCACCAAGGCTGGAAGAGCAGCCGATCACTGCACCTCAAGCCACTCCAGGTTCGCCCGAGCCCTAGCTGCAGCCTCGGGAAGGTTGTTGCGCGTGTACGCACTGATAGCAGCATTGACGAGCGCACGGGCACGGCGCTGATCACCGGAGCAAGCAGCCACGAGGCCCAGGTTGTGAAGTGATGAAGCGACACCAATCTGCAGGCCAACGGCGTGACTACCCTGCAACGCCTCGCGGTGGTGGCGCCGCGCCTGCTCCAGATTGCCCTGGCCTAATGCCACATGGCCAAGGAGTTGGTGCGCCTGGAGCGCTGCAGCCCGATCATGCTGCGCCTCCGCACGCTCCAGCGCCCGACTCAAAAGTTGCCAAGCCAAACTGATGTCACCCCGCTCCCAGGCGCGCAGCGCAGCCTCAAAGACACGAACGAGCAACTGGTCTGTTGAGAGTGGAATTGGTAGGTACATTGCCTCACTCAGATCGTGAATGCTGGACAACATACCCCTAGTCTACCCAAAAGAGCCTTCACAAATGCGCACGTCTGGAGCGATTCGTCCTAGTTGTGGACTCAGCGCCGCTTCTCCAGGGCATGGTACACCTCGGTCAACAGTCGCTCTGTTGTCTCCCAACCAATGCAGCCGTCAGTGAGCGAGACACCGTAGCGTAGCGCCGAGCGATCGGCGAGGAGGGGCTGCTTCCCTTCAACGATATTGCTCTCGACCATCATCCCAACAATCGGTGTGGGTTGGGTAACGATCTGCTCAATTACCTTGTACCAGACCGTCTCCTGGCGCCGGAAGTCACCCTCAGCATTGGCATGGCTGCAGTCGATCATGACCGCTGGTCTGAGATGGGCCTCGCGCATGAGTCGGGCGGCCTGAACGACATGCTCTTCCTGGTAGTTCGGGCCGTGGCGCCCCCCACGAAGGATGACGAAGCTGCTGGGATTGCCCGTGGTGGTCACGACCGCACTGTAGCCCGTATCACTGATCCCCAGAAAGCTGTGGGGACCGGCAGCGGCTAGGCACGCATTCACCGCCACCTGAATACCACCGTCAGTACCATTCTTGAAGCCAACCGGCATAGAGATGCCACTGGCCAGTGCTCGATGGGTCTGTGCCTCGGTGGTACGTGCCCCAATGGTCGCCAAGCTGATCTGATCATCGAGGTACTGGGGGCTGATGGGATCGAGCATCTCGGTAGCCACCGGCAGACCCAGGGCGTTGATCGCAAGTAGAAGCTCACGAGCAGTGCTCAGACCACTGCTCATGTCAAAACTGCCGTCAAGGAAGGGGTCGTTGATCAGCCCACGCCAGCCAACCGTTGTGCGTGGCTTCTCGAGATAGGTGCGCATCACGATCAGAAGCTGGTCGCCAAGTTGATGCTGCAAGTTAGCTAAGCGCGCTGCATAATCCAGGGCAGCTGCGGGATCATGGATAGAACAGGGCCCAATGACAATGATCAGACGCTTGTCGCGGCCCTCTAGGATGGCGCGGATCGCCTGCCGTGCCGTAGTGACTGTCTCTGCTGCTGCAGGTGTCAGTGGCAGACGTGCCTTCAATTCAGCCGGTGCCAGGAGCGGCTGCATAGCACGGACATGCAGGTTTGCCACCTTGCTGGTGAGATCGTGGGTCTCGTTCATGCGGTTTGGTTCCTCTTGGGGATGTTGAAGGGGGAGGTGTGGAGGGCTACGTCCTCCACAAACAAATCTAACCCAGCCTTGGCAGCGCCAGACCGTCACGCCGGCACGGCTGAAATCGAATCATGCCCGAGGTAACGAAAAATGAGAATGAACTGGTGCTGCTGGTTAGCCACAAAAGCGAAGGGGTAGCCGAAAGGGTAGAGGTTTGCACCCTGATCATGCCAGATACGGTAGCCGCGATACTCTAGGCCGGGGAGCGTGCGCATGGCCGTTACGATATCGGCATGGAGCATATTGTGGTGCTCAGCCGTTGGTTGCAGATCTTTCGTGAAGAGGACGAGATAGCCATGGGGGCGTAGGAGTGGCAGCGCCCCCGCTATCACCCCGCGCAGTGCTTCCAGAAACGACCAGTAGTCTAGGTTGCCGAGATCGTCCGCCGAAGCGGTGAAGGGTGTTGCCCCACCTTGACCACGCTTCTTCCGCTCACCACTCTTCGCACGCGCCATCATAGCGGCGTAGGGTGGATCGGTGAGAATCAGGTCGAAGGGCCGCTCCGTAACAACTGGCAGCGCTGCGAGGTGGCGTGCATCAGCGACCAGATAGGGCTGTGGTGCTAATTCGAGACGTGCGCACACAGCAGCGTAGATCTCGGCATAGCTTGGCGAGAGATCGACCCCAACAGCGCTACGCCCCTCCAGCGAGCAGGCGATCAAGGTGCCGCCCACACCGGCGAAGGGATCGAGGACGTGGCCGCCACGGCGTGTAAAGAAGCGCACCAACTCGGCCATCAACTGAGGTGGCTTAGGCGAGGGGTGCGCCCGTCGGAGATCGTGAGCATACGCTGCGGGACCACGTGTAGGGTAGCGCGTCGTGATCACCGAACGCAGCGCGTAGGTCCACTCGCGGCCACTCAGATCGTTGAGTTTATTCCGCGGATCAACCGCATCGGGCTGCTGCTGTTCGTTATCCATACGCTGGGGAGGGGTGGCATGGTTTGGTATCGGCTCGTGACGTTCTGCGTATGGGCTTGACACTCCTCACGCGTATCGAGCTAACCTGAACTATGGGCTACGGTAGGTACGCGGCGTGACTCCATCAGCGTGACGAAGTCGCGGAATAGGTAGGTTGCATCGTGAGGACCGGGGCCTGCCTCGGGATGGTACTGGACGCTGAAACAGCCCAGACCAGGGTGACGAATACCTTCAACCGTCTGATCGTTAAGGTTGATATGGGTCACCTCAACGTCAGCCGGTAAACTCTCCGGGTCAACGGCAAAGCCATGGTTCTGCGAGGTGATCTCAACCCGGCCAGTAGGGAGATAGCGTACCGGATGGTTGGCGCCATGGTGCCCGAAGGGTAGCTTGTAGGTCTTCCCCCCCAGGGCCAGGCCCATCAACTGGTGGCCGAGACAGATGCCGAAGATGGGCACCTTCCCCAGCAGTTTGCGTAACGTCCTGAACGCGTAGACGGTTGCTGCCGGGTCGCCCGGACCGTTGGAGTAGAAGACCCCATCAGGCTGTAGTGCCAATACCTCCGCTGCAGGGGTCATTCCGGGAACCACGGTGATACGACAACCCTGGTCAACCAGGCGGCGCAAAATAGTGCGTTTGAGACCAAAGTCGTAGGCAACGACGTGGTAGCGGGCCGTGGGAACTACGGCATCGGTGTAGGTCGGCCCAAAGGGTGCCGAACCCTCAACCCATGAGTAAGGCTCAGGGCAGGAGACCTGACGCGTGAGGTCGAGACCCTCCATCGGCGGCGCCTGACCTGCTTTGGCGCATAGGGTCGCAATCTCTTCGCCGTTGGTCGAGATGATGCCGCGCATAGCACCCGCCGTGCGGATGTGGCGCGTCAGTGCGCGGGTATCAATATCGGAGATGGCAACGATGCCATAATCACGTAGCAGTTGGGCCAGGCTCCCGCGGGCACGCCAGGAGCTGTACGCTTCACTGTAGGCGCGTACAATAAAGCCTGCAACTTGGGGGCGAAACGACTCGGGGTCGAAGTCGTTAACTCCGGTGTTGCCAATATGTGGGGCGGTCATCGTTACTAACTGCCCACAGTAGGATGGATCGGTCAGAATCTCCTGGTAGCCAGTCATTCCGGTGTGGAAGACTACCTCACCAATACGCTCGCCAGGGGCACCAAACGACTGTCCCGGAAAAACGCGGCCATCTTCAAGAACGAGGAGGGCATCCATATCCTATCCTAGTGCACTGCTTCTTCCCACTCTCACGAGGAGGGGGAAAGGGGGTTGCGTCTCGTTTGCGTAGCGTCGCTTGATGCCTATGTAGCCCTGCCTCCGAACTCCACCGAAGGTAGCTTTACAGCGCACGCCTCTCCTGGGGGCGTTGAAGTGGTTCGTGAACCGACCTACCCAGGAAACGGAGGTAGCCTTCACGCCCCAGAATCTCCGTTGCATTGTAGCATGGTTTGTGGCACGGTATACTTACTTCGTCGAGAGCGATACTTGCCATGTATGTTCTCCAGATCTACAAAGACTACCCACCAGTCATCGGTGGTATCGAGCAGCAGCTCGGGCTGTTAGCTGAAGGGTTGGTGGCACGCGGTAAGCGTGTCACGGTGCTCGTCAGCGCCCTCGGATCGCGCACACTGATCTACGAGCAGGCAGGGGTGCGGGTGATCGCAGCCGGTCGGCTGGTCACCACCGCCTCAACCCCCCTCAGTCC
This sequence comes from uncultured Chloroflexota bacterium, assembly GCA_903915775.1. Lineage (GTDB taxonomy): Bacteria > Chloroflexota > Chloroflexia > Chloroflexales > Chloroflexaceae > Viridilinea. Next base: position 5,061 of record CAIWUD010000492.1, read on the forward strand.
AACCCTGCCACTGCTTCTGGCCCGTGAACGCCCCGATCTGATCCATCTGCACCACCCCTATCCCCCGGGTGACCTTGCCCTACTCATGGCCGGCGGGCGTACACCGCTGGTAGTAACCTACCACAGCGATATTACGCGCCAACGCTACCTAGGTCGACTGGTAGCACCGCTGATTCGCCGCAGCCTGCGCCAGGCTGCCCGGGTCATTGCCACCAGCCCAGCCTACATTCGCTCATCACCATTCCTCGCCCCCATCGCCTCGCGCTGCCGAGTCGTGCCCCTAGGCGTTCCTGACAGTGCCTTTGCCCCCCCCGACCCGGCACGTGTCGCCGAGCTCCGTGCACGTTACCCCGGACCACGTCTGCTCTTTGTTGGACGCCTGCGCTACTATAAGGGGGTTGATCGGCTGGTACGCGCCATGGCCGATCTCCCCGGACATGCGATCGTCGTCGGTGCTGACGCGAGTGTACGCCGTACGGAGCTCGTTGCCCTGGCCGAGGCCTACCATGTTGCGGAACGGGTCCACTTTGTGGGGGCGCAGCCCGAGGCTGATCTCCGTGCCTACTACCACGCCGCCGACATGCTGATCCTCCCCTCCGTGGAACGTAGTGAGGCCTTTGGGATCGTACAGGTTGAGGCACAGGCTGCCGGCTTACCCGTGATCTGTACCGAACTTGGTACGGGAACCAGCTATGTGACCCTGCACGAGCGTACAGGCCTCGTGGTGCCACCCAACGATGTTCCAGCCCTCGTACATGCGGTACGTACCCTGATCGAACAGCCGGAGTTAGCACGCGCGCTGGGTAGTGCTGGCCTGGCCCGTGCCAGAGCAGAGTTTGGCCTCACGCGCATGCTCGACCGTGTGGAGACTGTCTATGAGGAGGCCCTGCAAAATGCTTGACACGCTCACGGGAGGTGTGGCGGGCATAGCCCTCCACCAAGCACCCCAACCCAGCCTTGGTAGCGCCAGACGGTAACGTCGGTGTAGCTAACATTAAAACCAAAGGAGCTACTATGACCGAGTTGAGCGATCGTCTACAGGCCAACCTGCGGGCCGCAGGTATCGCTGCCACCAGCGAGGATCTGGCCGGTATCGCTGCGAAGGGCTTCCTCAGCCGCCTGAGCGATTTTGCCCGTATCGTAGCGACAACCCCAGCAGATGCGCTACCCGACTACCTTGACGGTGCCAACCTGCCAGTACCACCGCCCCTCACGACGCCAGATGCGTTGCCAACTGACCCACCCGCAGACACCATCCTTGGCGTCGCCGCGCAAATTCGGGCGGGTCAACGCGATCCGGTGGCCCTGACCGAGTCTGCCCTTGCCCAGATTGCTACGTTCGACTCCCAACTCAACGCCTTCCAGCATGTCACCGCTGAACAGGCCTTGATCGATGCCCGACGCGCCGCTCGCGAGATCGCCAGCGGCAGCTACCGTGGCCCACTCCACGGTGTGCCGGTGGCGGTCAAAGATCTCTTCGATATCGCCGGATTAGCAACTGCAGCTGGATCGAAGATTCGTGCCGGGGTGATCGCAACCGAAGATGCCACTGCAGTTGCCCGCCTCCGCGCTGCCGGGGCCATCATCGTCGGCAAGACGCGCATGTCGGAGTTTGCCTACTCCCCTGGCTCGAACAACGCCCACTACGGCCCTACAGCTAACCCCTTTGACCCCATGCGTGACACTGGTGGGTCGAGTAGCGGCTCAGCGGCAGCCGTAGCTAGTGGTATGGCCTACGCAGCCCTCGGCACCGATACTGGCTGTTCGATCCGCATCCCCGCAGCCTTTTGTGGGCTCGTTGGGCTAAAGCCAACCTGGGGCCGTACTAGTCTCGCTGGTGCCGTCACCCTCTCCTGGTCACTCGACCATGGTGGCCCACTCGTTCGTAGCGTTGCCGACGCGGCCCTCCTCCTCAACGTGCTGGCCGGAGCTGATCCGCGTGATGGGCGCACCCTACATGGAGCGGCACACCTTACGCTTGGTGATCTTGGTGCGGGTGTGGCCGGGCTACGGGTTGGCCTCCTCACCGGCGATGGCTCGGGGCAGACGATGGCAGAACCGACCCAGCGCGAGGCAGCCCAGCGCGCCGCGGCAACCCTTGCCGCTGCTGGTGCCGAGGTCATCGAACTGGAACTACCCCAACTCGACGGGCTGCGCGTCGTGGGTGGAGCGATCCTGGCCATGGAGGCAGCAGCCTTTCACCTGCCCTGGCTCCAGAGTCGGCTCGACGACTATGGGGAGTTCATGCGCCAGCGGGTGCTTGCCGCTTTTGCCTACGAAGCAGGCGCTTTTGTCCGTGCCCAGCAGGCCCGTGCCACGCTCAGACGCGCAGCGCATGCAACCATGGAAGGCTTCGATCTGCTGGTGGGGCCCATCCACCCCGGCTCGATACCCGCCCTAGGCGTACCAGCCAGTAACGGTCTTGCTCTCCCCTTCAACTGCCTCGGTTGGCCAGCACTCACCCAACCGGTTGGTCTGGATAGCGACGGGCTCCCGCTCGCGGTGCAACTCGTTGCCGGGCCCTGGCAGGAGTCCACACTCCTGCGGGCAGCCTACGTCGTCGAACAGCAACTTGGCCGACTAACACCACCGATGCGGATAGCCGTGGAGTCATAAGCATAGGGTTTAGTGGTAAGATAGTGCGCATACCATCTACAGTGCGCCGTTGCACGAGGAGCCAACTACCATGTCTACTGAGCGCATCTCGCGCCGCGTCCGCAACATACCCCCCTCAGGCATCCGCCGCTTTTTTGATATTGCGGCGAGCATGCCCGATGTGATCTCACTTGGGGTTGGCGAGCCCGACTTCCTCACCCCCACGGTCATCCGGCAGGCAGCTCAGCGCTCAATCGACCGCACCACAGCCTACACCTCAAATTCGGGTATGCTCGACCTGCGTGTTGCCCTGGCAGCCCACCTCCAGCGACGCTATGGCCTGGAGTATGACCCTGAGCAGGAGTTGCTGATCACCGTCGGGGTCAGCGAGGCCATGTTGGGGGCAACCCTCGCACTCCTCGATCCTGGTGACGAAGTGCTCATGCCTGAGCCCTGCTTTGTCGCCTACCCGGCATGTGTGCAACTCGCCGACGCCCATCCAGTCTACGTACCAACCCGCGTCAGTGAACAGTTCCAGGTTACAGGGGCAGCGCTGGAGTCGATGATCACTCCACGGACACGCGCCATCCTGATCGGTTACCCAAGCAACCCCACGGGTGCAGTCCTCAGCCCCGAGCGCATGGCTGAGGTTGCTGCAGTCGCCGAGCGGCATGATCTCGTGGTCATCTCAGATGAGATCTACGATCGGCTGGTCTACGGGATACAGCACACCTGTTTTGCCGCGCTACCAGGCATGCGTTCACGTACTGTACTCCTAGGTGGCTTCTCTAAGGCCTACGCCATGACCGGTTGGCGCCTGGGCTGGCTAGCCGCTCCAGCTGAGATCACCGCAGCGGTGCGCAAAGTTCACCAATACGCCATTATGTCGGCCCCCACGATGAGCCAGTTTGCCGGGTTGGCCGCCCTCGAATTTGGTGAAGAGAGCGTCCAGGGTATGGTTGCCGAGTATGACCGCCGTCGTCAGGTCATCGTCAACGGGTTTAACACCATTGGCTTACCCACCTTTGAGCCTCAGGGAGCCTTCTACGCCTTTCCTCAGGTGGGCCACCTTGGGCTGAGCAGCGAACAGTTCTGCGAGCGCCTGCTCACCGACGCACAGGTAGCGGTGGTGCCCGGCGATGCGTTTGGCCCGAGTGGCACTGGCTACGTGCGGGCGTGTTACGCAACTTCCATGGATAAAATTGAGGAGGCACTAGAGCGCGTCGAACGCTTCGTTCGCCACATCGCCTAGGACGTGTCTGGCAGCGCTCCTCCTGAACACAGTTGCGGGTTCCGAGAGCGAAGCAGTTCCCGTGGAACACGCAGAGGAGGATGAAGACCATGCCCATGACCCCGGATCAGCAACCGCGTGCAGATGGAGCCGACGAGACAGTCGCGCCGCGGAGCGAACTCCACTGCGCGCTAACCGGTCGGCTCCTCGCACCAGAAGAGGCCTACTGGGCACCGCCCCTCATTACCACGCGAGAGTTGGTCAGCACGCTGCTACGTACGCTCCTGACCACTCCTGGCGATCTGGGGCGCATCCTGACCAGTCCGCAGCCCAACGTGGCTTACGCGCCCGAGGCCCGCGCGGAACTCGCACGACGGCGCAGCTCCGAGCAGATGAAGCTCCTGGGGCTTCTCCTGTTGATTGCTGGCCTGCTCATCGTACCGATCGTACTCTGGACGAGGTCGTGAACGGCACAGCGTGACGAGCCTGCGGGAGACGAGAACTTCGTCCGCCACACACATCGCTCAGCGTGACGAGCCTCCGAGGAGGCGTAGAGGGCAAAGCTCTCCACTAAAGAAGCGCATCCAACCTTGGTCTCACCAGGGGGATGGGTGAACGGTTATGCTAAACAATGAAGAGCGCCCACACCATGGTGTGAGCGCTCTTACCGCCTTTTGGCGGGCCCGACGGGATTCGAACCCGCGGTCTCAGCCTTGACAGGGCTACATGTTAACCGCTACACCACGGGCCCTTGCGTGCGTGGTGACCCCAGCGGGATTCGAACCCGCGGTCTCCACCTTGAGAGGGTGGCGTCCTAGGCCGCTAGACGATGGGGCCACATCCTCACGACGCTTAGGAGTATAGCACAACTCATGAAAAGATGCAAATCGGGGAAAAATGACGGGTTATGGTATACTGCCTGGTGTTCGTCGTTTGTAGATTGCGGGAAAAGGCTGTTGCGGGGGGCTCTCTCCTCGTGAAGCCATCCCCTCAGAGGAGCATATGGAGCGCGCACTGATCATTCTCAAGCCCGACGCAGTACAGCGCGGGCTCGTCGGCCCAATTCTTACGCGCCTTGAGCAGCGTGGCCTGAAGTTGCAAGGGCTCAAGTTGATGCGCGTCGACGAGGGTCTGGCTCGGCGCCACTACGCCGAGCATGAGGGCAAAGCCTTCTTCGCTGGTCTGGTCAACTACATTACCTCAGCGCCAGTTGTGGTGGCTGTGGTAGCCGGTAAGTCTGGCACCATCGAGATGGTGCGCACCATGGTAGGTGCGACCAACCCTGCGAAAGCGGCACCGGGCACGATCCGTGGCGACTTTGGCGTTGAGATCGGGCGCAACCTAATTCATGCCTCCGACTCGCCCGAGAGTGGCGAGCGTGAGACGGCGATCTTCTTCCAACCCACGGAGTTGATCACGAGCTGGGATCGTGCGACGGATTCCTGGATCTACGAGTAGGGCATCGTTCAATTTCGGCTGCGCCGATAGTAGCGTCTGGTGTTGCCGAGGTTGGGTTGGAGTTTTTGGTGGGGGGCTTCGCCCTCCACTCCTCCCACAAAGTTATGATGCAGAAACATTGGCGGGAGTATAACTGGCCGCTGCTCGTCTGTGTGCTCGTGCTGCTCGTCCTCGGCGCTCTCGCCGTCTACAGTGCGACGTTAACTGCAGTCACCCGCAATGGGGTTGCACTGAGTCGGATCTACCCATGGCACCTGGTCTACATCGTAGTCGGCATCATCGCCATGGTTGGAACCACACTCTTCAACTACCAGCTCCTTTCGAGCCTGGCGCGTCCCCTCTACATCGTACTCCTGGCCCTGCTCGTGGTCGTACTGCTCGTGGGGCAGGTGAGTGAAGGTGCACGCAGTTGGCTGGTGATCGGTACACGCACGTTCCAGCCCACCGAGTTGGCGAAGCTAGGCACCATCATTGCCCTGGCTGCCTACTGGCAACGCTACGAGCTCCATACCGATGGCTGGTTCGTCCAACTGGGTGGGCTCCTCCTGGCTGCTGTGCCGATCCTCCTGGTACTCTTCCAACCTGATCTGGGCAGCACCCTCGTGATGGGGATGATCTGGCTCGTTATGGCGTGGGGCGCTGGCATCAGGATGAGCCAATTCGGGCTGCTCCTCCTCGTGACCCTACCGCTGCTCTACCTCGCCTGGAACCTAGATGGTCTGCTTGATGAGTACCAGAAGCGGCGGCTGCTCACCTTCTACTACCTGCTGGTCGACCCAACCCAGGTCGATTTTAACGACAGCTACAACGTAGTCCAGGCCCTGCGTGCCCTAGGCCAGGGTGGAATCTTCGGAACTGGCCTGACCCGTGGAATCTTCAGTCAGGGCAACTATGTGCCGGTACAACACACCGACTTCATCTTCGCGGTCATCGGCGAGGAGATGGGTTTCGCTGGTGGGGTGGTGCTGATCATCTTCCAGGCTCTCCTGCTCTGGCAGGCACTGAGTATCGCGAGCCAAGCTCGCGATCGTTTCGGGCGCCTCATCGCCCTGGGCATCTTCGGCATGTTTCTCTGCCACCTGCTGATCAATGTGGGAATGAATCTCAGCCTGCTACCCGTTACTGGGCTGCCGCTCCCCTTTATCTCTGCTGGCGGTAGCTTCATGGTCATCTCACTGGCCGCTGTGGGGCTACTGCAGAGTATCGCGCTGCGACGACAGCGCCTAACGTTTTAGGCACCCTGTCTGAACAGCTCTCCAGACTATGCTCATCCAGGTTCTGGTACTGCTTGCTGGTCTCCTGTTGGGCACGCTGCTCAACATCCTGATCGTGCGCTTACCGCGGGCAAAGGGCCTATGGGGTTGGCCGCGCTGCACACGCACCGGCGAACGTCTGGCCCTGTGGCAACTCGTACCACTGGTTGGTTGGCTGCTCCAGGGCGGGCGGGCGCGTAATGGGCGACCGCTCGCCTGGATCTACCCCCTGGTAGAACTGCTGAGTGCGCTCATGCTCCTACGCCTCTACCAACTCTACGACTTGAGCGCCAACTTCTTCTACCTGGCTTTTGTCTCGGCCATCCTGCTACTCACCGGGGCGATCGATTGGCTACATCGCTATATCTATACCTTTCTCGTCCTCGGGGCAAGTCTGATCGCCCTTATGCTTGGACCAGCGCTGGGTATGGATTGGCGCAACCTCCTGCTCGGTGCGCTGTTCGGGGGGAGTATTTTTCTCCTCTTCTTCATGCTAGCCCGGATGCTCTTCCCCACAATCGCCACACCCTTTGGCCTGGGTGATGTCTACCTGGCTATCTTCATCGGTGCCGTGGTTGGCCTGGTCAATCTGGGGCCGGCGCTGGTCTATGGGATGATCCTGGCCGGGATCGTTGCAGCAGGGATCATGATCGCACGCGCCGCCGGACGGCCTACCCCTACCTATATCGCTTATGGCAGCTACCTCTGTCTGGGAGTGTTGATCTTCATCGCCCTCGGTCGTATGGGGTAGTAGCGTGGAGCAACGACTATGTCTGATCAACAGCTGCTGGATGAATTAGCTCAGCAGGTTCGCCAGTTTGGTGCCGATACCTACCGTCGCCACATGCTGCTCTGTGCCGAGCAGACCGAGCCGAAATGTTGTAGTTATGAGGCTGGGAAGGCCTCCTGGAACTACCTGAAGCGCCGCCTCAAGGAGTTGGGGCTGAGTATGGCTGACGATGGGGTCTATCGCACCAAGGTCAACTGTTTGCGCATCTGTACCCATGGCCCGATTGCGATCGTCTACCCCGAGGGGGTCTGGTACCACTCATGTACACCGGAGGTGCTCGAGCAGATTATTCAGGAGCATCTGATTGGTGGGCGTGTCGTTGAGGCGTACGCCTTTGCGCGCAATCCCATGGGCCAAGGTGGAGCGTGAGGAGACCGCACGTGCTCCCATTTGGTGCCGAGCAGCTGCGGGCGATTGCCGCGGCGCATCCAACCCCCTTCTACCTCTACGATGAGCAGGGTATCAGAGGGGCGGCACGGGCGCTGCAGGCGGCTTTTGCCTGGGCACCGGGCTTTCGGAACTTCTTTGCGCTCAAGGCGACCCCCAATCCCCATATTCTAACCATACTGGCCGAGGAGGGCTCTGGAGCCGACTGCTCATCGCTGCCCGAGTTGCTGATCGCCGCACGGGTGGGGTTGCACGGAGAACAGATGATCTTCACCTCAAACAATACGCCTGCTGCGGAGTTTGCTGCAGCGCGTCAATTGGGGGCCGTGATCAACCTTGACGACCTGGGGCATCTCGACTACCTGGCCCGCCATGTTGGTCTGCCTGAACTCCTCTCGTTTCGCTACAACCCGGGGCCGCTACGGACGGGTAACCCGATCATTGGGCATCCCGAAGCGGCGAAGTTTGGTCTCACCCGCGATCAACTCTTCACCGCCTACGCCGCAGCGCAGCGCGCTGGGGTAGAGCGCTTCGGCCTGCACACGATGGTGGTCTCGAACGAGCTCGATAGTGCAGCGCTCGTTGCTACTGCAACGCTCCTCTTCACCCTGGCCCGCGAGCTCCAAGCCCAACTCGGCATCACTATCGAACTGATCAACCTCGGTGGGGGTATTGGCATCCCTTACCGGCCCGAAGAGGCGCCGCTCGATCTGGTGGCGTTTGGGGCAGGGGTTCGTGCCGCCTACACGGCACTATTTCGAGGTATGGAGAGCAGACCACCGACCCTCGCCATGGAGTGCGGGCGGCTAATCACTGGCCCCCACGGCTATCTCCTGACCCATGTGCGCCATCTAAAGCATACCTATCGCCACTACGCTGGCCTCGATGCGACCATGGCCGATCTGATGCGACCAGGTATGTATGGTGCGTACCACCAGGTCAGCGTGCTCGGTAAAGAGCACATGGTACCGAGTGAGCGCTACGATCTGGTAGGCTCACTCTGCGAGAACAACGATAAGTTCGCCATCGATCGCGAACTCCCACCACTAGAGCCTGGTGATCTGCTCGTCATCCACGATGTAGGGGCCCACGGCCGTGCGATGGGTTTCAACTACAACGGGAAGCTCCGCTCTGCCGAACTCCTCCTCCCCCAGGATGGTACGACACGACTCATCAGGCGTGCCGAGACGATCGATGACTACTTTGCGACGATCGTCTGGTAGTCTGTGGGGGAAGGTTCGCTTTCGGCTGCGCCGGCATGACGATTTGGTGCTACCAAGGTTAGGTTTTTTTGAGGGGGGCTGCGCCCTCTGCACCTCGCGTACGATGGTCGAGTTGGTTTGCACGCTCGACGAGCACGACGAGTGAATGGCCTTGGAGTTGGTAGATCTCGCTACTCGGCAGGCCGCGCCCAGAGGATCGCGGATCAGCCGTATCAACTAAGACCTCCCAGAGCGGGTCATCAGGCCAGTCGGGC
>CAIWUD010000493.1 GCA_903915775.1 uncultured Chloroflexota bacterium
AGACTCCTCGTCCTCAGACTCCTCGTCCTCAGACTCCTCGTCCTCAGACTCCTCGTCCTCAGACTCCTCGTCCTCAGACTCCTCGTCCTCAGACTCCTCGCCCTCAGACTCCTCGCCCTCAGACTCCTCGCCCTCAGACTCCTCGACTTCGAGGACCGCTTCTTCGGGGGTCTCCTGCTCAGCACCCACAGCAGCCGCCTTTCTTTGTGAACGACATGCGAAGCGTGGGCATGTTCCAAACGAGCCTGACGCTCACACGGAAGGCATGGGGGTGCACCCCTCCGTACAAGATTTCACCCTAGCCCTAACGGCGCTAAAGTGTCAAGTTGGCGCAGACGACATTGATGCATTCCCACAAACTAAGCATAACGTATCTTCCTTAAGAGTAGTTTAAAATTGATGCATTCCCACAAACTAAGCATAACGTATTTTCATTAAGAGTAGTTTAAAGATGGCTGAAGTCTTCAAGAAGTGGAGAAGCGGGAGTTGTCCGCGTTTGGGGTGGGGAAACGTGAACAGGCACGAGAAGACGAGAAGCGCGACACCCGGGTGCGACGGAAGTTGTCCATGTTCATAACTTGGGTTACGCCACGTGCGCTGCGCAAAGCGCTTGTGCGCCGAAAGGAAATCGTGCTGTGCTACGTGTCCTTCTAGAGGTGCTACTCCCAGTAGCTCTCGTTGCAGCGGTCGGTGTAGTGCTCAGGCGACGCATGGCCCTCGATCAGCTGACACTCAACCGCGTAGTGATCTACGGGATGAGCCCAGCGCTGATCTTTACCACACTGGTACGAGCCGATCTCAGTGGGGGCACGGCGCTCCGCATGGTACTTCTCTCAGCCGGTATTGTTCTGGTCATGGGCTTGATCACGGCGCTCATCGCGATCCCCCTCGGTCTACGGGGACGTGATCTCAGCGGCATGCTCCTTGCCACCCTCTTCATGAACTCGGGTAACTACGGGCTACCAGCCTCGCGTTTTGCCTTCGGTGAGGCTGGTTTTACCATCGCGATCTTCTACTTCATTACGCAGTCATTCTTAGCCCAGACGGTGGGGATTGCGATAGGGGCAGCCGGAGCCGCACGTGCCGGCCCGGGCATGTTCCGTCAGGTAGCGGGACGGGTGCTACGTATGCCCCAGATCTACGCCGCTGGGGCCGCACTGCTCATTCGCGCAGGAAACTTTGACCCCGAGCAGGCTACGGGGGCGGTTGCGGGAGTACTGCGGGGGCTGACGCTGCTTGGCGAGGCGACGCTGCCCATGATGCTGATCGTCCTGGGTACGCAGCTCGCGGGAGGGGTCGCGCTGCAGGAGCCAGGCCTCGTCGCGCTAGCCACAACGCTACGGCTCCTCGTCTCACCACTGATCGCCTACGGCCTTGGCCTCCTTCTCGGCCTGGATCAACTCGCCCTAGCGGTGGGCGTCCTGCTGGCTGGGATGCCCGCGGCAGTACATACGACGATCACCGCCCTCGAGTTCGACAGCCGTCCCAGCTTAGTGGTAGGAACGGTCGTCGTCTCCTCGCTACTCAGTCTGTTGACCCTGTCGGTCATTCTGACCTGGTTACGCTGAGTGGTGAGGGGAGGGGTGGAGGGAACGATCCTCCACAAAAACCAACCTAGCACTGTTCTACCAGCGTGCGAAGTCAGCGCAGCCGAAATCGCACCATGTCTAAGCGAGCAGTACGCTCGTTCGTCTGTTATAATAGTAGCGGACGATCTACCTCAGGAATCGAGGTGAGTTACGATGACAACCTTTGATCAGGTGCTTCGATTGGCCCGGGAGCTCCCACCACCGGATCAAGCTCGCCTACGTGCAGAGCTTTTGGCGGCGGAAGAAACGGCCCGTGCCGAACAGATTGCCCGCAATCAGGCCGCAATAGCCATGCTTGATGCGTGGTCCGAAACAGCTGAGGAAGATGATGGTAATGAATCCTGGGAAGTAATGCTCCAGAAGCTTGATCAGGATCGCGAGTCACCCCGTAAGCTCTATCCAGACCTGCACACCGATGCCACGGAGCGCACGTCGTGACCAGAGTCATCGTATTGGATACTGGGCCGCTAGGCATCATCACGAACCCGCGCCATACGCCTGACGTGGTGGCTTGCACCGCCTGGCTACGAAGTATGCTGGCTTCCGGCGCACGTGTGGTACTGCCGGAGATCGTCGATTATGAACTGCGGCGAGAGTTGCTACGCGCCGGCAAGCAGAATGGTCTACAACGTCTCGATACTGCGGGCCGCACGCTCGACTACGTACCACTGACAACGGCGGCCATACGGCGCGCCGCTGAGCTCTGGGCTGAACTTCGGCGTCAAGGTCTGCCTACGTCCGATGCACGCGCTATCGACGCTGATGCCATTCTGGCGGCACAGGCGCTGCTTGCGGTCGCCCTGAGCGATACCCTGGTGGTTGCCACAACCAATGTTGGCCACCTTAGCCGCATTGTCCCAGCACAGCACTGGCAAGATATAGTGCCCTGAGCGCACAACTCCAGTCGAACAGTGCGTGGAGGGCTTGGCCATGCACCTCCCCCACCCAACCCTAGTCACACCCATCGGTGCAGCCGAAACGGCAACATCTCTAGGGGAGCGTAAAGCCGTAGCGGGCGAGGATGCGTCGGCCATCCTCAGCGAGCATATAGTCGACGAACTTCTCGGCGAGGGCGGCATGCTTGGCGTCGCTGAGCGGCGCAATCGGGTAGCTGGCGATGACGTTTAGGCCCGTCGGGATGTCGATACGCTCGAGGGACGCACTTGGGCTACTAACTAGATCCGAGAGATAGACGATCCCGGCGTCACCCTCACCGAGGGCGACCTTAGTGAGCACCGCTCGCACATTCTCCTCGTACGAGACTACATTTCCTAGTACGGCATCGCGGTAGCCACTCCCGAATGTCGGATCTTGAGCCGCCTTTTCCAGAAAATCGAGGCTGTAGCGCCCAACGGGCACCGTCCTGGCGGCCAGGATGAGCCTGAGGCCAGGCTGCGCGAGATCTTGCAGCTGTGAGATCGCGACCGTACTCGCTGGCGAACGAATGACCACCAGCTGGTTTTGCGCAAAGATGCGCACCCGCTCCCCGTCCACACGTCCAGCTTCAATGGCGACGAGCATCTGCGCTCTATCTGCCGAAGCAAACACATCAGCTGGGGCGGCCTGGCCGAGTTGTGCCGCGAGTTGCTGCGAACCGGCGAAGTTGAAGACAACGCTGACACCCGGGTTGGCCGCCTCAAAGTTACGCCCAAGCTCGCGGTAAGCATCGGTGAGCGAGGCTGCAGCGAAGACGGTGAGCTCAGTTCTACCCTGCCTCCCAAACATGCCCGAGGCGACGGCAAGGCCAGCAGTCGCACTAAGCAGGATGAGCAGCAGGGCGAGTAGGTGACGACGGTGCACCGGTGTCGATTCGTTTCTGGTGTGGTTATTTCGGCTACACCGACATGACCGTCTGGCGGTATCAGAACTGGGCTAGGTTGCTCAGTGGAGGGCTACACCCTCCACTGCTCCCACACGATTGGCGCCCCCGAGCCGACTTGAACGGCTGACACACGGTTTAGGAAACCGCTGCTCTATCCCCTGAGCTACGGGGGCCTATGGCGATCTATCGCGAATCTACCATGAGAGCCTAGGCGCTGTCAAACCTGGGGTAACCACCATCGGTGCAGCGCAAGCTCCACCCAGACCTGCACGCTCAAAACCCCCGCGTGCTATCATACGTCAGTCAGCGCAGCCAAAGGTGCTACGCCTGCTAACTATCTGTTGCCTTGGCAATACATGTGATTAGACGCGCAAATGAGCACTGTAGTATGTGTATACTAGAAAGAACAACTAGGGGTCACCTTCAGTAACCGTATGGGGCAGCCCCCGCCCCTCCGTATGGGGTTTCTAACTCTTGAAAGGCCGATCTCCTGTGACCATTGCACCAGCCATCCTGGCACACTACCCAAAGCTCAATGCAGTTCAACGCGAGATCATCGGTCACCTCAGCGGTCCCTTGCTCATGATCGCTGGACCAGGCTC
>CAIWUD010000494.1 GCA_903915775.1 uncultured Chloroflexota bacterium
CTGGCTCCAGGAGAGGTGCCACGAGGGCGAGACGCCCTGGCTCCAGGAGAGGTGCCACGAGGGCGAGACGCCCTGGCTCCAGGAGAGGTGCCACGAGGGCGAGACGCCCTGGCTCCAGGAGAGGTGCCACGAGGGCGCGACGCCCTGGCTCCAGGAGAGGTGCCACGAGGGCGAGACGCCCTGGCTCCAGGAGAGGTGCCACGAGGGCGAGACGCCCTCGCTCCAGGAGAGGTGTGAACCGTTACGGGGATGGTGGATCGTATTGATTGCAACGCTGTTTGGGAGTAGTGTATCATAGGAGTGGTTCAATTTCGGCTGTGGAGTGTCACCAGTTTGAAGGGCCAGTGCGAGCTATGATCATTGAGAGCACCCTGAGTCGCCAGGAGTTCATCCGCCATTCGCTCACCCGCCACTTCAGACGGCCAGTCTTCTACGCCTACGCCGCTGTTGGTGCGGTTCTCCTCACCTATGCCTTCTTCAACCCCGACGTGCCGCAGCTGCTCTACGTGGCGGCGGTGCTGCCGCTGCTGGCCTACGCAATCAGTGGATGGGTTGCAGTGGTGCGACGCAGCCGCGACGAGAGCCTGCCCATCTACCTGACCATTCGTTACGAATTCGCCAAGAGTGGTATTGAGGTGAGCTCGCGGCTAGGCCGGAGTATTGTCCCCTGGGAGCAGCTGCGGGCGTGGCGTAAGGTGGTTGGAGTCTATGAGTTGGCGTTAACGAATGGCCAGTTGCTGGTGATCAGTCAGCGTGCGGTTGGAGCGCGTCAGATAGGGGCCTTTGAGCAGTTGCTCACCACGCGGATCACGCCCAAGCCTGAGCCAGGAGTATTTGATCGTCAAGAGTGAACTTGGTCGTGCTACACGCGCATAGTGGCGCAGCTGAAAAGGCCCCCTGTACCACGCGCAAACCGTTCCTCATGTGGTACACTCTGCACCATGAGCGACTACGAAGATCTCCTGGTACGTGTGCAGGCTACCATCCGTGATGGTCCGACCATGGGCTACACGGTTGAGCTCTGGCTCCAGGGGGGGCGGCGGGTGAGTGAGCGGCTCGGGCAGGGGCCGCACGACTTCCGCGAGCCGGGTGGTGAGAGTAGCGCGGCACAATTCAGGGCTGCTGGCCTCTACCTCTTCAACTGGCTCTTCAGTGGTGCCCTTGCGGTTGCGTTCCAGCAGACATGGGGCGCACTGAGTGCGCGTGGGCAGAACCTACGCCTGCGCCTGGCCCTCGATCCGGCTGCACCAGAACTGCATGCCATCCCCTGGGAGCTGATGCACTTTGATGATAGTGGTGGGCTCACCCCGCCACGCCCACTTGCGATTGAACCGCGGATCGCCTTCTCGCGCTACATCGAGAGCCCCACTTTTGACGAGGGCCAGCCGATTGCTGAACGTCCGATCCGCATGCTGACGCTGATCGCCTCACCCCAGGATCTTGCTCGCTGGGAGCTACAGCCGATCGATCGGGGTACGGAGGAGCAGGATCTCCGCGCTCGTCTGACACTGCTCGGTACGAACCAACTCCAGTACGAGTTCGCGCAGGCGGGCGATGCCCAGACCTTACAGCGTCTCCTCACCGATGGTGCACCGACAGGGCTTGTTGAGCGTGGGTATGACATCCTGCTCTACATGGGCCATGGTCTGCACCACCCCGAGCTTGGCACTCGTCTAGTGCTCGAAGATCCCATCAACCACCGTGCCGTGCTCTACGCGGGTGAAGATCTGGTCGTTTTCCTCAAACAGCTGCCCCAAAGCCACCGACCTTCCCTGATGCTCCTGATTGCATGTAACAGTGCTGCCGCTGGAACGCTCAACAGCCTGGCGGTACGCCTCCTGATCGAGAGTGGCATCCCTGCGGTGGTTGGCATGCAGCGCCTGGTCGAGATCAGTCTGGCGCGCAGCTTTACCCAGCGCCTGAGTGAGCAGCTGCTGCGCGATGGGCTCATCGACCGGGCGGTGAGTTTTGCCCGGCGCCTCGTCTTCCAGAGCGAGTCGTTGAGTTGGAGCACACCGGTGCTCTACATGCGCAACCCTGCTGGTCGTCTCTTCAGTTCGAATGCGCAACTCGAGTATGTCGCCCGTTTGCGCGATGATACAACCTTTACCCGCTGGGGTAGTGATGAGTATATCGAGCTCGGGGTCTTAGCCGTAGCCCCTGGTCAAGATTGGAACCTGTTGCGCGCGCGACCCGAGGATGCACCGGCGGTGATTACGGCCCTCGACGCCCTCGATCGCGCCCTTGGCCTCGGTCTGCGCCCCGTGCGTCGGAGTGAGGGGCAGACGCGGATTATCCCTGGCAATATCGCCGCACTGATTGGCCCCCCCCACTCTGGGCAGACCACTATTCTGCAGCGTCTGGCCTACGAGTTGGCGAGTGGCGTGAGCCAGGAGGTGACGCGTCCCCTGGGCATCTTCTGCTCGCTCTCTGGCTACGAGCAACTGCGCGGACAGCGGCGCCTCGAGCGCCTGATCGTTGAGCAGATTCGGCCTCAGGCGCCTGCCTTGGCCGATCAGCTGAGTCTGCGCCTGCGCCAGACTGACACGCCGTTTGGCGCAGCGCACCCATCCCGCTTCGTCTTCCTACTCGACGATCTTCAGAGCGTGCCCGAGCGTAGTCGACTTGAACTAGCCCACGAGCTTGCCGCACTGGCCACACGCTTGGCCGGCGAGCGCTTCCTGATCACCTCCACCCAAGACGAGTTCCCCGGTCAGATCCTCACCCGCGCCCAGATCTTCGTGATCCAGCCACTCAGCGAGCGACAGATCCTCAACTACCTGCGCCAGCGGCACGAGGAGAGTGCTCAGCGCATCTTTGCGCAGATCCGAGAGCACCACCTCCTCAGCTTGGCCAGTGATCCCAGCCTCCTCGCCCTCATCTACGAACTGCTGGTTAACGATCCGCAGCTTCTCCTCACGCGTAACCTGCTCATTCAGCACTACCTCGATCGGATGCTTGCGCGTGTTGCGCCGCGCTACAGCCAGGGCGACGCTGCCCGGGCCAGCCTGGTTGCGTTGGCCTGGCAGAGTCGCTGGGGCCATCGGGAGCAGTTGGAGCTGGAGGAGCTCTTCCACACGCTGAGCCAGGTGCGCCGTGATCGCGACTATAGCCTGGAGGAGCTCTACGAACTGCTACGCCAGGCTGGCCTCCTAACGGGGGTGGGATCGCGCACCGTACGCTTCACGAACCCGCTCCTTCAGGCCTACTGTGCGGCGGTGGCCCTCAGTTCAGGGACGACGGCAGCCCACCTACCGGCAATCGTGGCGCTGTGTGCGAGCCCCGACTACCTGAACTGGTGGGAGGATGTGCTCTACGCCCTTGCCGGCCTCCTGCCCGATCCAAACCCCCTCTTTGAACTGCTGGCATCGGCGGTGCGCAGTGCTGGATCAGCCCATGCCCTCCTCGCCGCTCGCTGTCTGGAGGCAACCCCAACGGCCCAGCTTGCCAGGTTGCGCGCCGATCTCCGTGCTGAGTTACTGGATGCGTGTGTGGTACGCCTCTCGAGCGACCGCGAACCCCTGGGTGAACGGCGCGAGCAGATCATTGCGGCCCTGGGTCGCCTGCGCTACCAGGAGGTGCGCCACGAACTGCGCCGCCTCCTCACGGAGAAGGTGCGCCCAACCCTCAACGGGCTTCGGTACGAGTATACCAATGTACGCGTTGCTGCAGCACGTGCCCTCCGCAACATCTACAGCACACTCCCCGCAACGAGTTGGCTTGACCATTTGTCAGAGCCACCCGCCGAGCTCACCGTCGAAGAGCGTGCCAACGATGCGATGCTGGAGCGAATAGTCGTGATCTGGGCTAAGGGGTTGGCTGGCCGTGCAGAGTTTCGCCAGTTACTGCTCTGCTCACCCTCTGCCCCCGAACGGGCCCTTGCCGCCTTTGCCCTCGGCGACATGCTCGACCAAGCGCAGCAGCGTATGCTCGACGCCCGCCAGCTCTTACGGGTTATCCTCCGCCCAGGACAAACGGCCAATCAGGTTGTCACTGACGATCAGCGGGATACCATGTGGGCCGCCGCAGATGCACTCACCCTCTTCGAGCCTGAACTGGTCGCACCACTCCTCACCGTGCTCATTAGCCGCCACCGCCAGATCCCCGATCATGCCGCACAGCAACTCGCCTACTTGGCAGGACGGGTACGAGCGAGGAGCCAGAAGGTGATCGACTGGCTGATTGGGC
The DNA here is from genome assembly GCA_903915775.1 of uncultured Chloroflexota bacterium. Taxonomy (GTDB): domain Bacteria; phylum Chloroflexota; class Chloroflexia; order Chloroflexales; family Chloroflexaceae; genus Viridilinea. The sequence goes on from CAIWUD010000494.1 coordinate 4,189, forward strand.
TCCTGGTAACGAATCCAAGTCAGACGACCAAAGCTCGGGCGCTTCAGTCCCTGGCCTGGATGGGTATGGATATTCCCCAGCAGAGCTTGTCGTTACGCGACCGTAGCGAGCATCTGAGCCTGAAGGCGCTCATCGAGCATATCGCAGCAGGAAGCCCCATCCATGAACTGAGCATTGGTCGCTTTGAGGTGCGCTTACGCGACGATGATCCGTTGGGTGACCCCATCTACCTGCGGATTAAGGCGGTTGAGGCCCTGGCATGGATTGGCGATGCCGAGACCCTGGGTAATCTGGGAGTTGCGGTTCGCTACTGGCCGATCCAGGTGCGTGAGGCCTGGTATGTAGCCGCCGCTACGATTAAACGTCGCCTGCGTGAGCTCCAGGAGGGAGCCAGATTATCTCTAGCGTGACCATCCTGTAGGAGGGCGAAACCCTCCACAAAAGATCCTAACCCAGCTCAGGTAGTGCCAGACGGTCACCCTGGCGTAGCCAACATTGAGATACACCCACATGTTCGAGCGCATCAACCAGTACCAACGCCAACTACTCTGGGGGGTTGGGCTGATCATCATCCTGCTCATACCGGCGGTCATTGCGGTCCAGCAGCGTAACTGGCGACTCAGAGAGGTAGCTGTTGTACCAACCGCGCCTGCGATACCCACAGCCTCACCATCGGCAACACCCATACCCACGGCTACGCCCGATGGGAGAGCAACTGCCACGACGATCGCCGCCACCGCCACGGCCAGGGTCGAGGCTACGAATGTCGCGGTGACCGCCACCGCCGATCATGAGCGACTCTCGGCGCGGGCGAAGCTGATCTTCCGCGATGAGTTTGTCGATAACCGCAACGCCTGGTATACCGGTGTCTTCCAAGAGATTGAGACGAACCAGATCGAAGATGGGGTCTTCAAGGTGAACTGGGCCGGTCGTGGCACCTCGTACGAACTCTACATGGTGCGTGACTTCAGCGATTTCATTGCCGAAATTGATTGCCAACTCGTCGAGCAGCCTGCTGCCGCGGGCTGTGGTCTGATCTTCAGCCTGATCGACGATACTGGCTACTACAAGTATGAGCTCTTCGAGGACTACTATCGCCTCTTCCTGGTCCGGGCGGTGGGTGAGCCCAAGATTTTGGCTGAAGGCAACCCGGTGGAACTGATGACGCCAGGGAGTCCAAACCGGTTACGTATCGTGCGGGAGGGGGAGCGCATCCGCATCTTTCTCAACGGCACCGCCCTGGATGCGATCTCCGACGCAACCTATCTGAGTGGCAAAATTGGCATTACGACCAGTTCGTACACCGAGGCGGGGGGGAGTGCGATCTGGTTCGATAACTTTGTAATCTGGGAGCTCCCATCGTGAAGGAGCGGAGAGGGGCTTGGCCCTCCCTCCGGGAGGCGTGGAGGGCCTTGCCCTCCACAAACCCCTCAACCTCGCCTGCCTCCGGGAGGCGTGGAGGGCAAGGCCCTCCACAAAAACCCCAACCTCGCCTTGGTAGCGCCAGACCGTCACCTTGGCACAGCCGAGATTGAACCATCCCCTAGAGTACGACGCCGATCGCACGCTCAATATCCTCTTCGGTCTCGATCCGGGCCAGAACTGCTGGCGAAGCGGGCTCATCGAGGGTCAACACCATGAGTGATTGGGCACGGGGGGCCAGGCGACCGACATACATCCCCGAGATATTCACATCGGCGCCACCCAGGAGTGTACCCACCATGCCGATCATCCCAGGGCGATCGCGGTGGTAGGTGAAGAGGAGCGGACCCTGGGGGATAAAGTCGACGAAGTAGCCATCGGCTTGAACGATGTGCGGTTCACCGCGCAGCACCGTCCCGCTGAAGAGATGCTCATGTTCGGCAGTCTGCACTCGTACGACCAGCAGACCAGCATAGCTCTCGGCATCGGGATGGGTGCGCTCAGTCAGGCGCACCCCACGCTCACGCGCAATGAGGGGCGCATTGACAGGAGTGACCCGGACGGGGCTGTTGGCTGCCAATAGCCCCTCAAGAACCGCCAGTTTCACCGGTTGGGTGTCGACCTGGGCCAACTCGCCGCGAAACTCAAGGTCGTAGCTCCGTACCGGGTCACTCATCAACTGGCTGATCAGCCGGCCCATCTGGCGACCCAGGGTGAGGTAGGGTTGCAAGACACCCCAGGCCTCAGGGGCAACGAAGGGGGCGTTGACGGCGTAGCGTGGTGTCGCGCCACTGAGCGCTGCGGCAACGCCTTCAGCCACTTCACTCCCCGCCGAGATCTGCGCCTCGGCGGTTGAAGCGCCGATGTGCGGAACGGTGATCAGCTTGGGGTGGCGCAGGAGTGGGCTATCGGATGGAAGGGGCTCACTACTAAAGACATCGAGGGCCGCACCGGCAAGTTGCCCCGAGTCGAGGGCCGCGAGCAGGGCACTCTCGTCGACGGTGCCGCCACGGCTTGCGTTGATCAGGTAGGCGCCGCGCTTCATTTTGGCGAGGTTGTCGCTATCGAGCAGGTTACGGGTTGCCTCAAGCAGGGGTACGTGCAGTGAGATCACGTCGCTCCGTGCGAGTAGTTCGTCCAGAGCTACCAGTTCCACCCCGATCTGCTCGGCGCGGTCGAGTGAGACGACCGGATCGTAGGCGAGCACCGCCATCTCCATGGCGCGAGCACGTACCGCCACCTCTGAGCCGATGCGACCTAGCCCGATCAGACCGAGCGTTTTGCCACGCACCTCCCATCCGACAAACTTGCTGCGCTCCCACTTGCCGCTCTGGAGTGAGGCGTGGGCCTGGGGGAGGGAGCGGGCCAGAGCGATCAGCAGCCCGATCGTCAGCTCGGCAACGGCAACACTGTTCGAGGCAGGGGCATTGACCACAATGATCCCACGGGCCGTAGCCGCATCCACATCGATATTATCGACTCCGGTGCCGGCACGGCCGATGACCCGTAGCCGGCTGCCAGCTGCAATGACCTCGGTGGTTACTTTGGTGGCTGAGCGCACCACAAGGGCATCGTAGTCGCCGAGGGTGGCGATCAGGGCGGACTTGTCGAGGTCGAGGCGTACATCAACTGCACCGGCTTGCCGTAGCACCGCTAGGCCCTCATCCGCGATCTTTTCTGTGACGAGAATTCGATCCATCTTCTACTCCATAGGTCGCATCCACCAAAAGAGCCAGAGCAGGTACTCGCCTGCCCTGGCATCGTCGCCATACAGCCACCGATACGGTTGTACCAGACCCCGTCGAACGGTCACATGCGTCTGAAGCATGCCCTACGCACTTTGATCTAGCACGCGCTGCTCAAGCTCTTCGCAGATGGCATGCAGAATCAGCCCATGAACCTCCTGGATGCGTGCACTCGCGCTGCTGGGTACTACCAGCGCATGGTCCGCCATAAGGCGCGCCGAACCACCATCCTTGCCAAGCAGCGCGACACTGATCATGCCGCACGCACGTGCACTCTTCAGCGCCTCAAGAATGTTCGCCGAGTTGCCTGAGGTGCTGAAGACAACCAGGATATCGCCTGCACGACCCAGGGCGGTGAGGGGGCGTGCGAAGATCTGCTCGTAGCCAAAGTCGTTGGCGATACAGGTGAGCGCACCGCCATCACTATTCAGACAGACACTGGCGAGGGGGCGGCGGTTGGATCGGTAGCGACCAACCAACTCTTCCGCGAGGTGCATCGCATCAGCGGCACTCCCACCGTTGCCACACGTGAAGAGGGTGTGCCCGGCGAGTAGTGCATCGGCGATGCGATCGGCAATCGCATCAACCGCCCCTGCTTGGGGGGCAAACTCCTGGAGGAGTGCTATAAGCTCATCAGATTGTGTGCGAAAAGATGCCATACAACTCCCGATTATACCGCGGATCAGGGAATGGCGTACTAAGGCATGGTTCAGTTTGGGCTGCGCCGATGGTACCGCCTGGCGCTACCAGGGGCTGGGTTAGGGTTTTTTGTGGAGGGCCGCGCCCTCCACGCCTCCCGCCGATCGGTCAAACGAGCTTGAAGGGCTGTGCCCTCCACGCCTCCCGCCAGATGTTTACTGCGTATAGCTGCGCAGGAGCTCGGTCAGCAGCCGTACGCCCACACCCGTGCTACCAACCGTTTCGTAGGGTTTACGCGGCTTCTCCACGAAGGCCGTACCGGCGATATCGAGATGCACAAACGGGTAGTCGCCCACAAAGGTCGCCAGGAACGCACCCGCAGTGAGTGCGCCACCAGCCCGAACACCACCAGTGTTCCGGATATCGGCGATCTCGCTCTTGATCATCTCGTGGTACTCTTCCCAGAGCGGCATCTGCCAGACCCGCTCACCACAGATCTCACCGGCATGCTTGACCTGATCGGCCAGTTCCTGATTGGTGCTCATCATACCAGTGACATGGGTGCCCAGTGCGACGACGATCGCACCCGTCAGCGTTGAGAGCTCGATAATCGCGTCAGGTTGGTAACGCTGCGCGTAGTAGAGCCCATCGGCCAGGACGATGCGCCCCTCTGCGTCAGTGTTCAACACCTCGACGCTCTTCCCGCTCAACGTCGTGATCACATCATCAGGACGATAGGCTGTGCCACTCGGCATGTTCTCTGCCGATGGTACGATCCCGACCACATGGAGTGGTAGGTTCAGTTCAGCCACCACCTGCATCGTCCCAAGCACCGCAGCGCTGCCACTCATATCGGACTTCATTGACACCATCGAGTCGGCTGGCTTGAGTGACAGCCCACCGCTATCGAAGGTGATCCCCTTGCCAACCAGACAGATGGTCGGCTGACCCTCTTTCGCCTCGCCATACTCCAGCACAATCAGGCGGGGCTCGTTCGCCGAGCCCTGGCCAACGGCCAGGATGCCCCCGAAGCCCTGTTCGCGCAACTGGGCTTGGTCAAACACCGTGGCGCGCAGGTTGAGCCGCGCCGCCAGGGCGGTTGCGATCTCAGCGAGGATGGCCGGACTGAGTGCGCTACCGGGCGTATTCACCAGATCACGGGCGGCGACCACACCGCGGGCTATGGTCTGGCCAAGGGCGAGACCTGCCTCAACCTGATCGCGATCAGCGCCAACTAGGAGCGTCGCCTGCTCTACTACGAAGCGTTGCTCCTCCGTCAGATTAGTGCGGTAGCGGTAGTAGCGATAGGTACCCAGTTCGAGGCCCTCGGCGATCGCCTGGCCTACCAGCAGCGGGGCGAGTGCTGGTGTACCATTCATGCCAATAGTCAATGCACCCGCGCGGAGCTCCTGGGCCTGGCGTACGGCGGTGGCCGCAGCCTGGCGCACGCTCTCACTGCTCAGTTGCGCAGCTTTGCCCAATCCAATCAACAGCAGGCGTTTTGCGGCCAATGCACCGTGTGGGTAGATCAGCCGCGTCTGTTTGGCTTTCCCACTAAAGTCGGACGCCTCAATCAGCCCCGCAATCTCCGCCGGTAGAGGGGCCTCCTCAGTGCTGAGGAGTACGCTCAGCATCCCTGGTTCGTTCAGTAGTGTTCCGAGCTTGGCGGTAAGTTCCATGGTGGTGAGCTCCTTAGCTATGTTTCAATTTCGGCTACGCCGATGGTGAGGACTAGCGCTACCGAGGTTGGGTTGATTGTTTGTGCGTAGCTTACATGCTCCCTTGTAGCTCCCAGGCAGCAATAGCCAGGCCCGAGGCCACGCCGGTGAAGACATCCATCTCCTGCAGACGTTCAGCCCCAAACTTGGCGCTCAGCATCTTCACGAAGCGTGGTACCCGTGATGAGCCACCGGTACGCAGGACAACGTCAATATCAGCTGGGGCGAGACCAGCACTCGCCAGGGTTCGATCAATACAGCGTTCAACGGCGCGTACGTCGGGGCCGATCAAGCGCTCAAAATCCCAGCGTGGGATCTGCTCATCGAGGGCAATTTCACCAGCGTGGAGGCTAAGCAGGGTTTCAGCAGCCCCACTCAGCCGAACTTTGGCCGCCTCCACTGCCTCGTAGAGGGGTAAGCCGTAGTTCTGACGCACGAGAGAGCGGAGTGCTTTCAGTTCACGCGGGCGATCACCAATCAGAATGGCCTCATCGATGATCTCTAGGTAGTGGGGTTGTGTCAACTCGATAATCTGCTGCCACTCGCTCAGATGATCGAGAATATGGCTTGGAAAGGGCAAGCGCCGCGAACCAAGGGTGGCCCCTTCACCAAAATGGGAGAGGAGACGCCCCATCACCAGCCGCTGATCGAGGAGATCGCCGCCAATGGGTACACCGTCAGTAGCGAGGAACTCGCGTCCACCACGTCCATCGAGACGCAAGATAGTCACGTCGAGCGTACCACCACCAAAGTCGAAGACCAGCACATGCTGAGCCCCTTGTGCGGTGCGTGCATAGGCGAGCGCCGCTGCAATCGGCTCCTCCAGGAAGCGTACGTCTGGTAGTCCGGCAAGTTGGCACGCCGCTTGCATACGTTCGAGGGCGAGTTGATCGAGAGCTGGATCACTACTGTAGTGCACCGGCCGACCGACCACCATACTGGTTACCGGACGCCCTAGTTGCTGCTCAATCCGGTCGAGCAGCATACGCAGCATGATCGCGATCAGCTCCTCCAGGGTATAGTAGGTACCGAAGACATTGGTGCGACGGAAGCTCTTATCGCGCAACCCCGTCTTCAGCGACTGGAAGAGTCGTCCGGGGGCGTTGGCATCGATTTTGACATAGAGTGATTGCTGGATCGTGCCAAAATCGGCGAAGGTTACCTCCGCATCGCCAATATAGCGCCACTCATAGGCGATCTCACGACCTACATTCCCTTCGGTAAAACGCCTGATGGCCTCCCGGCCAATGTACGCTGCACCCTCACGCGTCATGAAGAGCGCCGAGCGGAGAATGGTCGCCGTCGTGGCTACGGGATCGATCGGTAATAACCGCAACTGCTGCCCATCGTAGTATGCGGCACTCGAGTTCGTCGTTCCAAAATCAACGCCTACACGCATGGACTGCTCCACTAGGCATGGTTCAATGTGGGCTGCGCCAGCATGATTGTCTGGCAGCCACCAGAGCTCGGCTGGGGTTGAGGGCCATGCTCTCTGCATATCCACCCATTGTAGCGCAAACGTGCAGTCTGTGTGCCAGCCCGTGTGGTATACTAGATCTACATTGTTTCATGTTTCACAGACGTTGGAGAAGAACTTGCCATGGCGAAGTTGATCGCCCCCGATCTCGATTGGAACGCGGTTCTTGGGCGACTACGATCTGTTGCCCCTGAGGCTTTCGGTAGTGATGGTCACGCCCTCAATCTGATCGGCGGCGACTGGGGCCATCACGGTAACGGGAAGCACTATGCAACCCCTATCGATGGTAGCGAACTCGGGCGCATGCCGATGATTGACCTCGACCAGGCCAAGCGGGCAGTGCGCTTCGCCGCTCATGAGCACACCTCTTGGTCGAAGCTCGATCTTGATGAGCGCAAGCTGCGTGTAACCGCCTGTCTCAACGATCTGCGCCGTCACCGTGATCTGATTGCCCATCTGCTCATCTGGGAGATCGGGAAGCCCTACGCCACGGCTTGTGACGATGTCGATCGCTGCATCTCCGGTGTTGAGTGGTACTTGGGTGAGGTTGAGGGGATGCTCGCCGGACGCACACCCCTTGGCGTCATTTCGAACATCGCCTCCTGGAACTACCCCTACTCGGTGCTCATGCATGCAGTCTTGGTGCAGGCACTGGCTGGCAATGCCGTCATCGCGAAGACACCTACTGATGGAGGTATGTTCGCCCTGACCCTTGGCTTTGCCCTGGCCCGTCGGGCTGGGTTACCCGTCTCACTGGTGAGTGGCTCGGGTGGGCTGCTCTCTGATGCCCTCGTGCGCAACCCCGATGTGGCATGCCTCGCCTTTGTGGGTGGTAAGTCGAACGGGCGTGACATTGCTGCCAGCCTCTACGATCGCGAGAAGCGCTACATGTTAGAGATGGAGGGTGTCAACTGCTATGGGATCTGGGACTTTACCGATTGGCCGAGCCTGGCTTCACAGATCAAGAAGGGTTTTGCCTACGGCAAGCAGCGCTGCACCGCCTACATCCGCTTTGTTGTGCAGCGTCGGCTCTTCCCGAAGTTTCTCGACACCTATCTGCCGGCGGTCAAGTCGCTGAAGATTGGCCACCCGTTGCTGGTTGACAGCCCCGATGCCCCTCTCCCTGAACTCGACTTTGGACCGTTGATCAACAGCCGCAAAGTTGAGGAGCTCCGGGTGATGTACTCGGAGGCGGTTGGCCTCGGTGCAATCAGCCTCTTTGAGGGTGAACTCAATCCGGCCCGTTTTCTCCCCGACCAGGATATTTCGGCCTACCTGGCGCCTATCGCCCTCCTGAATGTGCCGCGCAACGCCAGACTACACCATAACGAGCCCTTCGGCCCCATCGATACCATTGTCGTGGTGGATCGCATTGAGGAGCTGATCAGCGAGATGAACATCTCTAACGGGAATCTCGTCTCCTCTATCGCAAGTGACGATCCTGATATTGCACGCATGGTCGCCGGCGAGCTGCGCTCGTTTAAGGTGGGCATCAACAAAGTACGCTCGCGTGGTGATCGCGAAGAGATCTTTGGTGGAATGGGCGCCTCGTGGAAGGGCTGCTTCGTCGGTGGTAAGTACCTGGTGCAGTCAGTCACCCGCGGTGCGCCTGGTGAGCGGCTCTTTGGTAACTTCCCCGACTATACGCTGCTGCCTGAGACTCGGTAGGTCTTGGGGGTGAGTTGTCCCTAACATAGCATCCGCCGCGCGGGTTATGCTGATCGTCAGGCAGTGGCCCCTCAGCCATGACCCTGCGCATACCCAGGCGGGATCATCCCGATCCTCGTCATCTGGCACCTACCAATGGTATACCAAGCGGCACGGGCGATGCGTCAAGTGGACAGGAGTCGAACCCATGACCATCGAAATCGACATCACGGAAGCCCACCGCCGGTTCTTGGAGTTGATCCAGGCAGTCGAACAGGGCGAAGCGGTGATCATCACCAAGCACCACCAGCCGGTAGTGCAAATAACCGCACTGCAACCACCCATGCACCGCCCAACGTTTGGAAGCGCACGCGGACTGATGACGATCATGCCAGATTTTGATGCGCCCCTCGATGACTTTCGAGACTATATGCCATGAGGCTCCTCCTCGATACGCATACGTTCCTCTGGTTTATCGACGGGAACGCGGCGCTCAGTCCAGCGGCCCGTGCGCTGATCGAAGATCCGGCGAACGAGCGGTACATGAGTATGGCCAGTCTATGGGAAATCGCCATCAAATATAGCTTGGGCCGGATCCAGTTGGCCCAACCCTTCCATATCTTTCTACCGCAGCAATTGCTCCACAATCAGATGGAGATTTTAGGCATCACCGTAGCGCATACTGCGGCGATCGCGACGTTGCCTTATCAGCATAAAGACCCCTTCGACCGGATGATCATTGCCCAGGCGTTAGTCGAGTCGCTGCCGGTGATCAGTATCGATACGGCCCTCGATGCCTACGGCGTGAGCCGAATCTGGTAGTACCCATTGACGGAAGATGTTGCGTAAAGCTGTCGGCCGGTACAACAGGAAGCCGTATCTGCTCACTGTTCTCCCGAACCTAGATCAAGCCATGGTCGCGTAGGGCAGCCTGTAGTGCTGGCTCAAGCTGAGCGCGAATCGCTCGGTTTGCGTAGCCAACCCAGGCCACATCGGCCTCGAGGTTGAGTGGTGCGTCGAGTGGAGCGCCACGTTCGTCAGTAAGAATGACCCCGGCCTGGTGCGCAATGAGGGCGGTGCAGAGATCGTAGGGGTGGCAGCAGATGCCGAGGGCTTCGCCCCGTGTGGCGAGGTAGCGGTCGGCGAGTGGGCGGAGATCGGCGATAAAGCGATCATGACCAGCCATTAACTCGTAGAGTTGCCCCCCACTACAGATGTACTGATCCTCAAAGCATTGCGCCTTGCCCGGCTGCGGTGGCCCGAGCGTTGCCCGCACCATCGCCTCATCCACTGCGGCCAAGAGCTCGCGAGCGCCAGGGAAGAAGCGACTGATCGTGGCAAAGCCATGGGCGATGCCATGCTCACGGGAGGGACGTAGGCTCAGGGGACGGCGCTCACCATTCAGTCGATTGAGCCGCTCGGCCCGGGTTGGTTCGCCTGCGATAGCCCAGAGTTGATCGCAGAGGTGCTGCTTCACCAGGGGAATCTCGGTCTGCACGGCCAGAAACGTATCGCTCAGCCTGGTTCCATGTCCGCGGTTCGGTGCGACACCGGTCAATATCCATGCTGGGCGCTTCTGATACATCAGCCCACGCGTGCCATCAATCGGGTCGACAATCACCCGGATCAGTGCACGCTCGGGATCCCACCCCACCGGCAGCACAACCCCCTCTGGTGGCAACCCCTCTGCGATCAGGATAAGTGGCCAGCGTGGTGCCACACGCTCGGCAAAAAAACCGAGCAGCAGCGCCTCACTCACCCGATCGACGGCGTAGATTGTGTCGCCATCACTTCCATCCTCAACCACATCGGCGAGATCTTCGAGGGCGCGCTCTTCGCAACTAGCTACCACCGCATCGCGGATCTGCCCATGTAGTTCGCGGATCAACGCCAATAGTTCGTGGGGGGAGTCGATCTGCATCGAAGATGTCGCTCCTTCATAATGGGTGCAGCCCTGCGCAAACACCCTAACCCAGCCTTGGTAAGTTCAATAAGGCTGGTTAGACGTTCGCGCTGGGTCCAAGTACCGTGACTATGGCATGGGTGGTGGGGCAGGACCCGTCCTGGTAGCCTAGCGGCAGGGTTGCATACCTCGCTAGTTTACCAGACCTTTGCTCTGCTGTCACCGACCATTCGAACCTTTCTGACGGTCACCGATGTCAAGCAAGTCATCCTTTCGGACGTGCCTTTTTCGCCTGGGCAAGTATCAGGCAGTTGCCCATCGTTACGGCCTCTATGCTAAGATGCGGATGTAGGCGGCAGAATCGCGGTGTAACATGATAGAAGGCTGGCATAGACGGCGAATTTGCCGCATAGTATACTAAAGTACGGGTGTAGGTAGTCAGATCGTCGTGTAGTGTAGGCATAGGTGGTCGGATTGCCGTCTACTCCATGTTAGGTTGCGGGTCGTGCTGATGCCGGCTGAATTTTGCTTGCTGAATCGTTCCTGGTTACGTACAATAGTTCGAGATTGGCACTTCATCAAGGGAAGCAACAGCACGTACTCGTATGCACATCATCACAAGAAAACGGTTAAACGAGTTTATCGCCCGGCATCCGAATGGCAAAACCAGGACTGCTTCATTGGTATCGGACGATTAAACCCGTAACCGTGCTCTCATTCGCAGAACTACGGACGATCTTCCCGAGCGCGGATCAGGTCGGAAAGCTGACGGTGTTCAATATCGGCGGGAATAGGGCACGCCTCATTGCCGCCATCCACTATAATCGGCAACGGTTGTACATTCGTGCGGTGTTGACGCATCCTGAGTACGACCAAGGGACATGGAAGGAGTAACCCATGACAACCCACGAGTTGGAAACGATTCAGTCAGCATGGCCATCTCTCACGGACGTGCTCTTTGTGCCCCATACCGAACAGGACTATGAGCGCCTGGTCGGGATTCTCGACACGCTGATTGATGTCGTCGGCGAACAAGAGACTCACCCGCTCGCTTCTTTGATGGAGATCATTGGTGTTCTAATCGAAAAGTATGAAGATGAGCATATCCCCGAACTTTCTGATCTATAAATCTAGAAAATGCACTGTCAAGGATTACACATCCCTGCCGAGGTTCTCATCCAACCCTACCAACAATAGCAAAAGGTAAGCGATCAATGAGTAGTGGGACCTTTCGTGCTCTGGTTGTGGAGGAGGACGCCAGTGGGCGTCGTGTGGAGTTGCGTGATCTTGCCGTAGCCGATCTGCCGCCAGGCGAGGTGCTTGTGCGCATCGCCTACTCGACACTGAACTATAAGGATGGCTTGGCCGTCACGGGCAAAGGCAAGATCCTCCGTACCAGCCCGATGGCACCAGGGATCGACTTTGCTGGCACCGTCGTGGAGTCAGCCTCACCGGCCTACCGCCCCGGCGATGAGGTCATCCTCACCGGATGGGGTGTCGGCGAGCGCTACTGGGGTGGTTTCAGCCAACTCAATCGGGTAAAAGCCGAATGGCTCCTCCCCCTCCCGGAGGGCTTAACCCTCAAGCGGGCCATGGCCATCGGCACGGCAGGGCTCACTGCGGCCCTCTGCGTGCTGGCCCTGGAGCGGCAGGGAGTCGTGCCCGGCGAGCGCGAACTGGTCGTCACCGGCGCCGCAGGTGGAGTAGGCAGCATGGCCGTAGCCCTGCTGGCCCAGGCTGGCTTCCGGGTCGTTGCCTCAACCGGTCGGCCCAATGAGGCGGACTATCTCAGGGGCCTGGGTGCCACCGAGGTGATCGATCGCGCGACCTTCACTAACCCAGGACGCCCCCTGGAGCGTGAGCGTTGGGCTGGCGCTGTTGACACGGTAGGTGGGGCAACTCTCGGTGGGATCTTCCGCTCCATGGCCTATCGTGGCGTGGTGGCTGCGTGTGGCAACGCGGGTGGCACCGAGTTTACGACCTCAGTTTTCCCCTTCATCCTCCGCAGCGTCCAGCTGATCGGCGTCGACTCGGTGGTCGTCAGCCCGGATGATCGCCGTCAGGCCTGGACGCGGCTCGCTTCGACTCTCCCCGGCGATCTGATCGACCAGATGACCGAGCTCATTCCGCTGGACGCCGTGCCCGCCTACAGCGAAGCGATCACGAACGGGCGCATCCGTGGACGCGTCGTCATCGACCTGAACGCCTAGGATGCGGTGATCCGTTTTGGCGGACTGACTGTCGGGGCAACCCCCCGTGGTTGCCCTATCGTTGGCCTACCCTGTACGGTGTGCGGGGAGGAGTGGAGGGCGAAGCCCTTTACCCCCCACCCAACCTCCCCCCGCTGGGGGGAGGGGCCTGCCCCGCACGGCGTGCGGGGAGGAGTGGAGGGCGAAGTCCTCCACAAAAAAGTTCAACCCGACCCTGGTAGCGCTAGGCAGTCACGCCGGCGCAGCCTACATTGAAGCATGCCTAACTTCCTCAATCACCTTCGGGGCCCAACTCAGCTTGTAATGCACTGAGTGCTATCCGTACCTGGCGCTCCCGCTCTTCAAGCGTTGTCACCATCGCCCGTGCCACCGAGAGGCGCACCGCTCGTGCGCCTGCGATCGCCCCGGCAGGTACCTGCTCCATCTCTAACCGCTTGACCGACTGCCGTGCTCGTACAATGCTTGGATTCAGCGTGACCATGCGCGACTGCAGAAGCTCCAGCCGTCGCTGCATGTGGGGCGTGTGCGCCATGAGTCGTCTCACTCTATCTGGGTGGGTTTGCGAGGGCATTACCCTCACTAGGCAGTTGCGTGGTATCTTGCTGAGGTATAGCGCAGCTGTACGAACTCGTCGATACCTCAACCAGTATAGCATATGTCCATATTTTGCACAGCTATTTGCACGGGATTAGGTGCGCTCGAAAGGTAGACTAGCATGAAGGGTTCACGCCACACGGTTGCCCGTGCCGCCGATCTCCCTCCTGGATCGCGTCTTATCGTCACTATCGCTGGCCGCGAGATCGGTCTCTTCAATATCGAAGGTACCTACTACGCCATCCGCAACCAGTGTCCACACCGCTTCGCACCACTCTGCATGGGACGCACAGGGCCACTCATCAGTTCACCGGGGGTCTACCAGGTTGCCCAGGAGCCTGAAGGGCATGTCTTAAAGTGCCCCTGGCACCTCTGGGAGTTTGATCTGGTAACTGGGCGGGCCATTTGTGATCCCAAACTACGGGTGCGCACCTATCCGGTCGAGTGTGTGGATGATGAACTGGTTATTGTGCTTTGATTAGTATCTGTTCACACTTCTCATGGCAGACCAAGACTAGGTTAGGTTTTTTGTGGAGGGCGCAGCCCTCCACACCTCCCGCCCCTGGCGACCCAGGGCTGGGTTGGGTTTTTCGTGGAGGGCTGCGCCCTCCACACCTCCCGCCCCTGGCGACCCAGGGCTAGGTTAGGTTTTTTGTGGAGGGCTGCGCCCTCCACACCTCCCGCCCCTGGCGACCCAGGGCTGGGTTGGGTTTTTCGTGGAGGGCTGCGCCCTCCACACCTCCCGCCCCTGGCGACCCAGGGCTAGGTTAGGTTTTTTGTGGA
>CAIWUD010000495.1 GCA_903915775.1 uncultured Chloroflexota bacterium
CAGGATATCACGCAGGCCGCGCCGTACTGCGAGCTCATAGGCGACCGCTACGCCCGCAATTCCTGCACCGCAGATGACAACCTTGGCCGTCCACTCGCTCATAACCGCTCTCTGGGCAAGGGCGTGATTGAATAGGGAGCCGTGCTCCTACGTGCAGTATAGCACGGCTCAGCTATTCGTTGTCTGGAGTGTTACAGCACCCGTCCTGGGAGCTCCGTGTGCGATCCGTGGCCGGTGTGCAACCTTCGTGGGCGCGGCGCCCACGCTCCGGAGAAGAGTCAACCACAACCCTTTAAGTGGCCACACCCTCCACATCTCCCGCAATATCGGTACGATAGAGCCGCCTCCCCCTCCGTTGCTTCGTGTACAATAGAGTCGAGACCGCTATCTGCTAGACAGGGCCTTGCCCTAGCCCCCGAGTATCACCATGACAGAGCTCATCGGTCAACGTCTCGGCGACTACCAACTTGAGGCCCTGATTGCCTCCGGTCGCACTGGCGCCCTCTACCGTGGTCGCCACCTACGCCTCGATCGCCCAACGGCGATTCAGACCTTTGCCGCAGATCTCTTGGCACGTCCAGGGCTCCAACCCCGCCTGCTCGCTACCCTGCGAGCCGTGGCGGCACTGCGACATCCCCACATCGTTGCCGTCTACGATATCGTGCATCGGGATGGGCAACTCTTCCTTGCAAGTGAACTTCCCAGTGGGGGAAATCTCCGCTCGCGCATGCAGTCTGGTCTACCCCTCAGTGAACGCCTCGATCTGGTAGCTCAAGCCGCTGATGGTCTGGCCTATGCCCATGCGGCCGGAATTGTCCACGGCGCTCTGCGACCAGAACTGCTGCTCCATGAGATCCAGCCCAATGCACCCGTGCCCCTGCTCAAACTCTCCGGGCTGGGTATCGCCTCGCTGTTGCCAGAGTTTGCTCAGGAGGCCCCTGCGTATCTCTCACCCGAGCAGGCTCGTGGTCTGTTACCCGAACCTCAGAGTGATCTCTATAGCCTGGGTGTGCTGCTGTACGAACTACTGGTTGGTGTACCACCCTTCAATGTGAGCAATCTCGAGATCGCGGTTGCCAAACATCTGCGTACGAACCCTGTGCCACCACGTCTGGTGCGTCCCCAGATCCCCGTACTACTCGAGACGCTCGTGTTGCGCTGTCTGGCAAAAACAGCTGCCGATCGTCCGCCAAATGCCCTGGCATTAGCCGACGATGTGCGTCGTATCGCTGGCCAACTCGGGCCCCTTGCCAAACCCTCTATCACCAAACCGATCCAGATTACCCCGCCACAAGGGAGTAGCCCCCAAACTGCTCCTGAGGACGACCTGCTCGCTGGGCTGCTCAAGAGCAGTGGTGGTGGCGTGACACCCACGCGGTCTACCCCTCCGCTCGAGGTAAGCCTGCCTCAGGATCGCATCCTGCTCACCCCTGGGAGCCCCTCCGTGGTACCGATCCGCTTGAGTAATGGCGGCCAAGGGGCAGTGGATCTCAGTCTGAGTGTCGATGGTGTGCCGCGCTCATGGCTCGGGCCCGAAACCATTGCCCTGTTTCGGCTCGAGCCTGGTGCACAGATGACCACCTCACTGATGGTCACCGTGCCCCGCGATCATACTACTACCGCCGGTGACTACCCAGTGGTGGTGCGTGCGCAGAGTATCGGTGCTGCTGCCGTCACCAGTAGCGCGCGCATGCGCTGGACCGTGCTGCCCTTCACCAGTGTTGATCTCCAACTCACCCCTTCCCACTGCCAGAGCTACGCCGTAGCTGATTTTCAGATCGCGCTGCATAATGTCGGTAATACACCTACTACCTGTTTGTTGAGTTTTGAGGACGATGGCTCCCTGGGCTTTACCCTTGCCCAAGATGAGATCTTGCTCAACCCGGGGGAGACGACCCGTATCGCCCTGAGCGTCGAAGCTGCCCAACGCATGTTCGGTAGCAGTGAAGCACGCCACTTTGCGATCAAAATGGTAACGAGTGATGGGCGTAGCCAGTTGGCCGAAGCCGACCTCGTACACCTGGCGCGCCTACCAACCTGGATGCCCCTGGCAACCCTCAGCCTGCTCTTTCTCATTGCGCTCGCCGTGACGGTTGGTAGCTTCTTTGGTCAGCGCGATCCTATCAGTTTGACCCCTACACCGACCATGCTACCCGCTACCGCAACGCCATTCCCTACTCCTCTCCCTGGTGCACCCACCATCCTCGAGTTCCGTATACAGCCTGATCTGACCGCTCCTGGTGAAGTGGTTCGTGTCAGCTGGAGTGTGCAGGGCGCTGAGCGCGTGACTATTGACCGTTTTGGTGATGTTCCTGCTCAAGGTGCGCGTGAGTTTCGCCCCGAGCAGACGACGGAGTTTCGCCTGGTTGCTGCATCCGCCGGTCGCGAAACGGTTGCGATCACTTACGTGAACGTGGCCCCCGCCACTCCTACCTCGTCGCCCACCACCGAGCCGACCGCCACACCGACCACCGAGCCCACCGCCACACCGACCACCGAGCCCACCGCTACACCGACCACCGAGCCGACCGCCACGCCCCAGCCCACCGCCGAGCCCACCGCTACACTCCCACCCACCACCGAGCCCACCGCTACGCTACCACCAGAGGCGACTACAACTGGCAGTAGTGCTACTGAGACAACATCGGCAACCACTTTTACCGTCATCGATCTAGTTGATCTGGCAGTAGGGGCGAGTTGGAGCACGAACAACGGACGAATTAGCTTTGGGCGACCGCTCTTCTTCGCCAACCGTGGTGGATGGGCAAACCTGACCGATATCACCCTTGAGGATGGTCAGCCGCAACGCATGACGTTACAACTCGTTCCCCCAGCAGCCTGGCTCCGCGGGGAGCAGCCTGCCCCCTACATCCAGGGCGAGCTCAGTCTGCCAGAACTTCGGTCGGGGCAGATGCTGACCGCTGCGGTCGGTTTTGCCCAAGGCGCGAGTAGTGAGCCACTCAGCATCACGCTGCTCATCGACGAGCAGGAGATCTTTGAGGCCTCCAAACGTCCTGATGGTAGGCTCCTACCGATTAGCATCGACCTGAGCCGTTATAGCGGGCAATCCAGAAAGCTCGTTCTGCGGGTGAGCGGCCTGGCTGACGCGTCGATCCAGGGGCTCTTCTGGGTCAATCCACGGATTGAGTAGGAGTATCGCGACTAGGTAGGGTGAGAAAGAAGCTACTCCCTGCATCAGGTGCACTCTCCACCCAGATCTGCCCACCGTGCACCTCCAGCACCAGCTTGCAGAAGGTGAGCCCCAGTCCACTCCCGGTGGCATGCCGTCGGCCAGCCTGGGTGAACTTATCGAAGATCCGCTGCTGATCGGCGAGTCGAATGCCGATACCCTCATCCTTCACGACGAGACACACCATAGGAGCCTGTGTAGGATCGCGGACGACGATCGTAGAGCGGAGTTGGATGCTACTCCCGTTAGGGCTAAACTTCAGTGCGTTGTCGAGGAGATTTTGCAGCACGCGTAGCAGGAGATCCTCATCGGCGAAGATAAAGCACGCCTCAGGATCAAGTTGTTGTTCGATCACGATTTGCCTACTCTGTGCCATCACACCCATGTAGAAGAGAACCCGCTCGAGCAAGGTGGGCAGATGCACGACCTTACGGTGGAGTGGCATCAGCCGACTCTCAAGCCGGCTGATATCCAACAGCAGGTTCACCATATTGAGCATATGCTGCGCACTTGTGTAGGCAATGCTCAGGATCTCACGCTGCACTATGCTGATCTCACCGGTAATGCCACGAAACAGCATGTCGATCGAGGTCATCACCCCCGTGAGCGGGCTTCGCAGATCGTGGATCATCATATTGACGAGATCCGTACGTAGACGCTCCACCTCCTTATCGAGCGAGGCAAGGCGGCTAGCGTTTTCCAGTGCAATAATCGCCTGATCGGCGAGTGCTTCGAGAACGATCCGATCTTCATCGATGAAGGGTGCACTCTGGTGCCGATTGAGCACCTCGATCACCCCACGTATCTGAGTCTGTCTCCTGAGTGGTACCGCAAGAATTGAACGGGCCGTAAACTGCTGGGTAAATGGTGGATTGCGGTAGAGACGACTATCACCACGCGTATCGTTCACCATCGTCGCCTGGCCAGTACGTACCACGTGGCCGGCAATCCCCGCACCCGGTGGGATGCGTAGGCCAACCAGTTGGGGACCAATCGGACCAACGGCATAGTGAAAGACCAACTCACCCGTAGCCTGATCGAGCAAGAGTAACGAACTAGCCTCTGCGTTGAGCAGTGCTGGGGCCCGTTCGAGGATCAGGGTCAACACCGCCTCAGGATCGAGACTCGCATTGATCGCATGGGTCATGTTGATGAGTGCTTCGCGCCAGGCGATCTCCTCGATCGCCCACACGTACCGCTGTACCATCCGCACGATCGGTCCAAACTCGCTGCTCAACCAGGCGAACAGGGCGAGATCATCGGCATCAGTAGGCTGATCCGGTTCAGTACTACAGGCAAATAGAAGACCAAAAGTCCCCTCTTGCACACATAGCGGTGCACCTATCGTTGCCTGGATCGGGTATGCAAATAGATGCTCTGCACTTTCGACAGCACGCCGTACGTATCCATCAATGAGCAGACGTTCACCGCTACCTATACGACAAAGCCCAACGCCACCTTGCTGGAAGATTCCAGGCACCATCTCTTCATCGCCAAGGCAGAGATAGGCCAGTTCCAACCAATCACTCCCACGGTAGCGTAACATGATGCCAACATTCGCGAAACCGATCGTGTCACAGACGAGACGGCAGAGCTTGGGGAGCAGCGCAGTGAGCGTGTCCAGGGTGCGCAGCTGATCAAGACGTGAACGCAACGCAGCCTTGCGCCGCTCGAGCGGCTGTATGGCCATGGGGGCGGTTGAGGTAGCTGTCGATCCTTGCATAAGGTGTGGTTCAGAACAACAGAACATGCTTACAGACATATATTGTAAGGCATGGTTCAGATCGACCTGACAATCCTACAGCAACTGTTCACACTTCTCCCGGAGCGAGGGCGTCTCGCCCTCGTGGCGCCCTCCGTATGGGCACCCCCCCGTGGTTGCCCTACCGTTGGCTTACCCCAACGGTGAACAGTTACATCCTACAGCAGAGTTGACGCTCCTGGGGGGCGCTGTTATAATCGCTCAATCTTTGGCATCGCTCATCACTTTCGTGGAGGCTCACACCGCTTATGGGGCTGATCAGCTACCTCACCACTGCTGCGGCTCAGTTTGGTCCGCTCGCCTGGATCTTTTTCATTGGGCAGATTCTTGGGATTGGTGCCGGTGCTTACCTCGTCTTCATGCATACCGAGCGCAATCCGGCACGGCAGACCTTCATGCGCCAACTCGGGATTGCCCTCATGACGCTAGGTGGTGTGGGTGTACTGCTCGGCGCACTGCGTCTGCTGAATGTGCCCTTCCTCAACCAGCGGCTCTGGCTCTGGGTCCAGGCGCTCCTTGAGCTTGGGGTGGCTGGATACATCGTCTACTACATGCGTCAGGTGCTACCGAACCTCGAACGTGATGCACGTACACGTGGTGCCAAGGGTGGCACCGCTCGTACCGCACGCTCAAGTAGTTCTGGTGAAGCTGCACCGGTTGTCGAACGCCCCGTAGCCACAACGGGACGCCGCGGTGCCCGCCGGGATCGGAAGCGTAAGTCGCGCTAGGTAGGAAGCTCGTCGTCTCTGCAAAGCCCCGACGGTGGGGGCATAGCGCTCCCGAGAATCCTCTACAATACGCTGCTGTGCGGCCGCATGGAAGCCCGGTACAAAGGAGCCACACGTTGATTAAAGGGAAGAGTGCCAACGTCATCGAAGTCTTTCCTGGGGTGCGCCGCCGCCGTCTGGTTGCTACGACACAGGTCTACCAGATGACGGTCGAGTTGAGCGCAGGGAGTAGCATCCCGTTGCATCAGCACCCACAGGAACAGATTAGCCATGTGGTGAGTGGGCGGGTGCGCTTTCAGGTTGGGGAAGCAGTGATCGAGGCAGGTCCTGGTGAGTCGTTGGCCATTCCTGGTGGCACCCCCCACGCAGTCTCGACGCTGGAGCCGGGCCTGCTCGTCGAGACCTTTGTACCCCCTCGCGCCGACTATCTAGCGGCTGATGGTGATTAGGCATGGTTTAGTTTCGGCTGCGCCGGCTTGAGTTGCACAAGCGCTTTGCGCGGGACGATTAGCTGAACCCAAGAGTAAACAGGTACAGGTTTTGCCTGAGAGGCTGCAATGGAAGCAGCGACGATTCTGGTCGTAGATGACGAGCAACCTATCGTCGATCTCGTGGCCAGTTACCTCACTGCCGAGGGGTTTGTAGTCCATCGTGCGTTCGATGGCCTCGCTGCCCTGAGCCTTGCTCGTGCCTTTCGACCTGATCTGGTCATCCTCGATGTCATGCTGCCCGGTATTGATGGTGTCGAGGTTTGCCGTCGCCTCCACCAAGAGACAGCGGTCTATGTCTTGATGCTGACCGCCCGCACCGACGAGGTTGACAAGCTCATCGGGCTCTCCGTCGGTGCCGATGATTATCTCACCAAGCCGTTCAGTCCCCGTGAGCTGATCGCACGCGTTAAGGCAATCCTACGCCGTGCACGCCCAACCCACGAGTGGGTAGCCGAACGGCCAACCCTCCAGTTTGGTACGCTCACCATTGATCCTGAACGTCGCGAGGTGAAGCGCCGTGGGAGCATTGTTGAGCTCACTCCTCGCGAATTCGACCTCTTCTACGCTATGGCTAGCTATCCCGGACGCGTCTTCACCCGTGAAGAGCTCCTGCAACGGGTCTGGGGGCCCGATTTTGCCGGTATTGATCGTGTGGTGGATGTTCATATCGGTACACTGCGCCGTAAGCTCGAAGAGGGCCTCCATCCAGATCTCCCGGTCATCCAAACGGTGCGCGGTGTTGGATATAAGTTCGTTGGTGGTGTGCGCTGAACTGATCCAGGGGGCCGTGCAGTAACGATACATGCGCGAGGTACCAGTGGGGTAGCTTCTATGCGATGGTATCGCCAACTCCGCTATAAACTCTTCTTCTCACACCTGATCATCGTCGTCATTGCCGATATCGTGCTGCTGGCAACAGCGAACTTCCTCGCCAGCATGGGCCTCGTAAATGTGGCCCCCCTCACCCTGGGTGCAGCAGCAGCCGAAACTGGGCCACTTCAGCAAGCTGCGCTCAATGTGGTCGCTACACCACTGCAGTTGCAGTTCCAGACCGTCCTGCAACAGGCGCTCTTTGTGAGTGGCTTCGCTGCACTCGTTGCAGCGGTTATCGTCAGCCTGTTCGTCTCGCGACGCATTGTCGAACCACTGCTCACCCTCTCAACGGTGAGTCGACGCCTAGCTGCAGGTTTTTACCGTGAGCGAACGCGCATCTCGAGTGATGACGAGCTTGCACACCTCTCGGCAAGCGTCAACCAGTTGGCTGATGCCCTGGAGCAGACGGAGCGCCGACGACTAAACCTGCTAAGTGATGTGACCCACGAACTACGTACACCACTCGCGACGATCGGTGGCTATATGGAGGGTCTCCTTGATGGGGTGATCAAGCCGAGTCCACAAACCTTTAGCCTGATCCTCCATGAAAGTAGCCGCCTCCAACGCCTGATCGAAGATCTTGAACTGCTCTCGCGCGTTGAGGCCGGCCAGTTGCCAGTGGTATCACGTTCGACTGAGCTTGAAAAGGTCCTCGAAGAGGTCGTTGCTCAGTTTGAACCGCTCTTTGTCGCTAGTCAAGTGGGGCTTCACCTCTATGTTCCTCCCAACCTACCGCATGTCTGGGCCGACCCCGATCGTATTAACCAGGTGGTGATCAACATCCTCTCCAATGCCTGGCGCTATACTCCAACTGGGGGTAGCGTAACGTTGCGTGCTACCCAGAGCGACCAGTATGTGCAGATAGCCATTCAGGATAGTGGGGTGGGGATCGCACCCGAACACCTCCCACACATCTTTGAACGCTTCTACCGCGTTGATAAGTCACGGGCTCGCCAGAGCGGGGGGAGTGGGATTGGCCTCGCGATTGCACGCCATCTGGTCTACGCCCAGGGTGGCGAGATCTGGGCCACGAGCGAGGGTCAGGGTCAGGGTTCGACCTTCTTCTTCACCCTCCCCCTCGCACCAGTCATGGTAGAAACGGTAACGCCATGATCTCACACCTTCTCTTTGGTATCTTCCAACTCTTCCTGATCATTGGTGGCTCACTGGCCATCGTGCTCTTCGTGCTCGATCGCATCTTCCCCCCGATGGAGCGCACCCGTGATGCACGTGAGCCGCGTCGGGGAGGCGACCTGCCCCCAACCATAGCTGCGGCCACATCTCCACAACTCCCCCCCCTTGCTGTCCAGGCACTACCAGCGACAAGCTATGTAACCCCATTCTGGCTCACGGGCTACTGGCGTACCAATCTGCGCTTGATCGGTGCACTCCTGCTGATCTGGCTGCTCAGCTTTGTCCTCTCGGCACTGCTAGCCCCCACACTCAACCGGATTACCATTCTCACGGGCTTTCCCCTTGGCTACTACATGCTTAGTCAGGGGACGCTGATCATCTTCGTTGCCCTAACGGTTGCCTATACCTGGACAATGCGCCGGACCGATCGACAGTTTGGTCTTGAGATGCAGACCGATCCACAGCAACTGGTGCGGCGACGTAGTCTCTTCATCTGGTACCTGCTCTTTGGTCTCGGCTTCATAGCTATTGTACTGCTCACCAATATTGTTGATACCACCCTGGGCCTACCTGCTCCCGCTATTGGTTGGAGTTTTCTCATCCTCACCGTCGCAGTCTATGCCATCATCGGGTTACGGGCACGTACCGAACGCCTCGACGAATACTACGTGGCCGGGCGAAGCGTACCAGCCATGCTCAACGGTCTCGCTACGGGATCGGACTGGATGAGTGCGGCCTCATTCATTAGCATGGCCGGAGCACTCTTCCTGCTGGGCTTTGAGGGACTAGCCTATATTACCGGCTGGACCGGTGGCTTTGTGCTCCTGGCCCTCCTCCTGGCACCCTACCTGCGTAAGTTTGGCCAGTTCACGATTCCAGACTTTATCGGTGCACGTTACCCTGGAGCTGGATCACGCGTGCTCGGTGCGATCATTTGCATCATCATCAGCTTCACCTACCTCACCGCCCAGATCACCGGGATCGGGATCATCATGAGCCGCTTCCTGGGGATCAACTATCTACTTGGGGTCGTTGTTGGCCTCTCGAGCGTCCTCCTCTGCTCGTTCCTCGGCGGTATGCGTGCCATTACCTGGACGCAGGGCGTTCAGGGGTTGATCTTGATCGTTGCGTATCTCGTACCGGTGACCTGGCTGTCGCTCAATCTCACTGGCGTTCCTCTGCCCCAACTGATGTACGGTGAAGCCCTCCACCATATCGTGACCCTCGAGGCAAGTCAGGGGCTCAGTTCAAGCTATATCGATCCCTTCAACAACTGGACGCCGCTCAACTTTATTGCCCTCTCA
>CAIWUD010000496.1 GCA_903915775.1 uncultured Chloroflexota bacterium
ACATCCAGCCCTCCTCATCGCCATCGTGACCGAACAGCAGGCCGCAGAGGTGGCCCTACACCGCGGGGCAAGTGCAGCGCTGATCGTGAATGGGGATCTCACCAGTTTCAGTAGCGCACTGCTTGCCCAAGTACCCGTTGCTGTAGGTAGCGAGCCGATCGACTGAGCGCGCAGGGCAGAGGAGTAACCTCATGCACGAGGTTGCGCGGGCGTCTCACCCGCGTACTCCCCTCCCCCGTAAGGGTAACCCCCTGTGGTTGCCCTGCCGTTGGCCTACCCCCTCAATCCAATTGGCGCCCCCGGGCGAAGCGTGCTACTATAGGGCGATTGTGGCTGAATCCAATCGCTACACCCTCCCGCTCTGTAGGTGAACGCTGTCATGACGCCAACTGATGAACTACTGACCCGTGGGGTCGCTGAGGTAATTGTTGCCAGTGAGCTACGCCAGCGCCTCGCTGATGGGAAACCTCTCCGCTTAAAACAGGGCTTTGACCCAACGAAACCGGACATGCATATCGGCCACGCCGTGGGGCTACGCAAGCTGCGGAAGTTCCAGGAGCTTGGTCATCAGGTTGTACTCATCGTTGGTGATTGGACAGCCCAGATCGGTGACCCCTCCGGACGCGATGAGACACGCGCACGATTGAGCGCTACTGAAGTCAGGGCGAATGCCGAGACCTACATGGAGCAGTTCTTCCGCGTGATCGACCGCCAGCGTACGGAAGTTCGCTGGCAGAGTGAGTGGTTTGGCACATTTACCCTTGAACAGGCCCTCGATCTGACCGGTCGCTTTACCCTAGCTCAGCTACTCGCCCACGAGACCTTCCGCAAACGCTACGAGTCGGGGGCGGGGCTGACCATCCTGGAACTGATGTACCCCATGCTGCAGGGCTACGACTCGGTGGCCATCCAGGCTGACGTGGAGTTTGGTGGTACCGATCAGAAGTTCAACATCCTGGCCGGACGCGAGTTGATGGCGCAACTTGGGATGCGGCCGCAACAGGTGCTGCTGCTGCCACTCATCCCCGGCACCGACGGCCGCAAGATGAGCAAGACCTTTCTCAATACGGTCGATATCACGATGGCGCCTAGTGAGATGTATGGCCGGGTGATGTCCATGTCCGATGATGTGCTCCCGCTCTACTTCGAACTGCTCACCGACATCCCCTTGGCCGAGTTGGCCGAACTGCGCCTGGAACTCACTGCAGGCAGGGTCAATCCTCGCGACCTGAAGATGCGCCTGGCTCGTGAAATTGTGGCCCAGTTCCATAACGCTGCGGAGGGGCAGCGCGCCGAGGAGGCATTCGTACGCCAGTTCGTGCAGCGCGAACTACCCGAGCAGATCCCCGATCACGCCTTGCATGAGCCAACCCTCCTGGTCGACCTGATGGTGAGTGCAGGACTCGCCGCTTCCAAAAGCGAAGCCCGGCGCCTCATCGATGGTGGTGGGGTTCGTGTGGCTGGAAACCGGGTCGAACAGTACGACGTCACCCTCGCCCCCGGCGCAGATGTTGTGGTTCAGGTCGGTCGGCGTAAGTTTCTCCGTGTTATCTGAGGATCCGATGCGTGAACTCCACCAATTGACGGTAGCTGCGGCAAGCACAGCTCTGGCCTCCGGTGAATTGACGTCAGTCGCCCTGACCGAGGCACTTCTTGAACGAATCGCGCTGCTGGAGCCTAAACTTCAGGCTTTTCTCACCGTAACCGGTGAGCACGCCCTTGACGCGGCACGAACTGCCGACCTGAGCCGCCGTGCTACGAGTGGCCCCCTCCACGGTATTCCACTCGCGATCAAAGATGTCATCTCCACCCGTGGTGTGCCTACCACGTGTGGCTCTGCTATCCTGGATGGCTTTGTGCCCCCCTACAACGCAACGGTAGTAGAGCGCCTGGAGGCTGCGGGTGCGGTGAGCCTCGGTAAGCTCAACTGCGACGAGTTTGCCATGGGTTCGAGTACCGAGACGAGTGCCTATAAAGTGACCCGTAACCCGTGGGATCCCGATCGGGTGCCTGGGGGCAGTAGTGGTGGAAGTGCCGCAGCGGTCGCTGCAGGGATGGTGCCAGGTAGCCTGGGAACTGACACCGGTGGATCGATCCGCCAGCCAGCCGCACTCTGCGGGGTCAGTGGTCTTAAACCGACCTATGGACGAGTCAGCCGCTATGGGCTGATCGCCTACGCCTCTTCGCTCGATCAGATCGGTCCCTTCGCCTGGAGTGCCGCCGATCTGGCGCTTCTGCTGGGGGCGATCGCTGGCCACGATCCCCGTGATGGGACCAGTGCCCAAAGAACGGTGCCAGACTATGCTGCGGCACTCACTGGCGACCTGCGCGGGCTGCGCGTTGGTGTACCGCGAGAATATTTTGTCGAGGGTATGGAGCCCGGAGTTGCCCAGGCAACGCGTGAGGCGATTGCCGTGCTGCGGGATCAGGGGGCTACTCTGGTTGAGCTGTCACTACCCCATACGAAGTATGCCCTGCCAACCTACTACATCATTGCCCCAGCCGAGGCAAGCACGAACCTCGCACGCTACGATGGCGTCCGCTACGGCCCCCGTGAAGCCGGTGAGAGCATGTGGGATACGATCGAGCTTACCCGCGGACGTCGCTTCGGGGCCGAGGTGCGGCGACGGATCATGCTCGGTACCTATGCCCTGTCAGCCGGCTACTATGACGCCTACTACCGGCGTGCGCAGCAGGTGCGTACCCTGATCAAGGCTGACTTTGAGCAGGCGTTTAGCCAGGTAGACCTCCTTGCTACGCCTACCTCGCCTACCGTTGCCTTCAAAGTTGGTCAGCGCCTCAATGACCCCCTCGCGATGTACCTGAGCGACGTCTGTACGCTGCCAGTCAATCTTGCCGGTGTCCCCGCCCTCGTCGTACCATGCGGCTTCAGTGAGAGTCTACCGGTGGGCCTGCAACTTATTGGGCGCCCCTTCGAGGAGGAGTTGCTCCTCCGCGCCGGAGATGCCTACCAGCAGGTTACGCCATGGCATACCCAGCGCCCCGATCTGGTAGCGTAGGCATGGGGGGCACAGCCTTCCATAAAACCCCCCACCTAGCCTTGGTACCGCTAGACGGCTAAGCTGGCGCAGCCGAAATTGAAATACCCCCAAGGATAGACCCTAAGCGATGACCACGCACACGCAGGCTACACGTCCGGCAACATTTGCCGGCCTGCCCTTCACCGATCTGACGATGATCCTCGTCGCCGTGATCTGGGGTGTGAACTTTCCTATTACGAAGCTGACCCTGAATGAGTTGTCTCCCCCGGCCTTTGCAGCCTTACGCTTTGCCGGGGCGGCACTGGTACTCTGGATTATCTGGCGCATGCGCGAAGGAGCAACCCCCTTACCATCAGCAACCCTCAAGAAGTTACTCCTGCTCGGCGTGATCGGCAATACCGTCTACCAGGTTGCCTTCACCTATGGTATTAAGCTCACCTCGGCAGCTAACGGCTCACTCCTCATTGCGATTACTCCGGCCCTTGTTGCCGCGTTCGGGACAATCTTAGGTATCGAACGCATTCGGCGCGTCGGAGTTGTCGGTATTGTGCTGGCAATTGGTGGGGTGATTCTCGTCCTCCTCTCTAGGGGGCTGAGTTTCAGTCGTGACGAACTTATCGGCGATCTGCTCATGCTTGGCTGTGCTATCGCCTGGACGATCTACACCTTGGGCGTACGCAGCCTCAGTAACGAACTCTCTTCGCTCACCATCACCACGTGGTCCATGATTAGTGCAGTGCCTGGGCTGCTGCTCATCGGTCTGCCCGATATCCTTCGCCTAAGTTGGGGCACGGTCAGTCTTGGTGCATGGAGTGGGCTCGTCTTCTCCATGCTCCTCAGCCTAGTCCTCTCCTACCTGCTCTGGAACGAGAGCGTCCGTGTCGCAGGGAGTAATCGCACCGCCATCTACGGCTGTGTCGTCCCACTCGTTGCCGCCCTGACCGCATGGCCTACCCTCGGTGAGGTGCCCACCTGGCTCCAGGGAGTTGGCGCGATCTTGATCATTTCAGGGGTGCTGCTCACCCGCCGGTGACGACCGAAGTAACCGTCCTACCAAAGGCGTGGCGGGCGCAGCCCTCCGCAGAAAAGCTAACCTAGCCTTGGTACTGCCAGAGAGCAAACATCCCATGAAAATTGCAAATATTGGCCTCGCAAATAGTGGTAAGACTACCGTCTTCAACGCCCTGACCCGTGGTACAGCCGAGACAACTGCGTACGCATCAGGCCAACTTGAGCCGAACCTGGCTATGGTCAAGGTACCCGACCAGCGTCTGGTGGTACTCGCAGGCATGTTCAAGCCGAAAAAGATCACCTACGCCGATGTGCAGTATATCGACGTAGCAGGGATCACTGGTACCGGACGGCAGGGTGGCGGGCTACCACCGGCCCTGCTCAACTACCTGGGTACTGCTGACGCACTGCTGCATGTCGTGCGTACCTTTGCCGACACGACAGTACCCCACCCTGATGGTAGCATCGACCCAGTACGCGATATTCAGACGGTGGACATGGAGCTCGCCTTCTCCGATCTGGCCATCATCGAACGCCGTCTGGTGCGCTTGAACGCCGAGATCAGCAAGATGGCGAGCAAAGATCGCGAACTACGCATTGCCGAGCGTGAACTGCTCCTGCGCCTCCAGACGGCCCTTGAGGCTGAAACACCGATCCGTGCCGTTACGATGAGCGACGAAGAAGAGCGGCTGATCCGTGGCTACCAATTTCTTACGGCCAAACCACTCCTACTCGCACCCAACCTTGGCGAGGGTCAGCTCGGAACAGCGCCCGCTATCCCCTACACGTACGCCCAGAGCGCCGTAGTACCACTCTGTGGAAAGATTGAGGCGGAACTGGCCCAACTTGATGACGCTGATGCGCGTAGCTTCATGGACGATCTTGGCATCAGTAGCCCAGCACGGGACCTCGTGATCCAGCGTAGCTACGAACTGCTCGGGCTCATCAGCTTCCTTACGGCTGGTCCCGATGAGGTACGGGCTTGGACGATCCGCCGCAACACACCCGCAGTCGAGGCGGCTGGTGCAATCCACTCCGATATTCAGCGTGGCTTCATCCGAGCCGAAATCGTCGCCTATCACGATCTGATCAAGGCTGGCTCGATGAATGAGGCGAAGAAACTGGGAACGGTGCGTATGGAGGGCAAGAGCTACATCGTTCAGGATGGTGATATCTGCCACTTCCTGTTCAATGTATGAGGCATAGCTCTTACGGGAGGTGTGAAGGGCACAATCCTCCCTAGGAGCGCCAAACGGTCACACTGGCGCAGCCGACACTGAAGCTGGCCTAGGGCTCTGAAAGCAGATAGACATGAACCGAGGGGTACTTTACGCAGCAGGGGCCTACACGATCTGGGGGCTACTCCCACTCTTCTGGAAGGCATTAGTCAACGTACCAGAGCTGGAGACGCTCGCTCATCGGGTGGTCTGGGCGCTACTGGTGGCGTTTGGTCTCAACCTCATCCGCCGTGAGAGTTGGGCCCGACTGATGGTTGCACTCCGTGATCGTCGTACGATCCTAATCTTCGTCCTCACTGCGGCACTACTCTCGTTCAATTGGGGGCTCTACATCTGGGCCGTCAACGACAACCATGTGGTGGAGACGAGTCTAGGCTACTTTATCAACCCCCTGCTCAACGTCTTCCTCGGAGTTGCTTTTCTGCGCGAGCGGCTGCGGCCCGGTCAGGCTGTTGCGATTGCGGTAGCCCTGGCAGGGGTACTCTTCCTCACCGTGACCTACGGTGCACCACCCTGGATCGCCCTGGGCCTCGCTGCATCCTTCGGACTCTACGGGTTGTTGCGCAAAACCGCCCCCCTGGCCTCCCTCGAGGGCTTCACCCTCGAGAGCATGGTCATGTTCCCCCCTGCTCTAGCCTTCTTGATCTACACCGCCTTCACCTCGGGCGGCGTGCTCTTCCATGCCGATCTGGGGGTCAATCTGTTGCTGATAAGCACAGGGCTCATTACCGCCGCACCACTCCTCCTCTTTGCTGCCGGTGCACGTATGGTGACCATGACCACCCTGGGCCTGCTCCAGTACATCGCACCAACAATGCAGTTTTCACTAGGTGTGCTCGTCTATGGCGAAGCCCTCACCCCAGAGCGCCTCATCGGCTTCATCATCGTCTGGATCGCACTCCTCATCTACTCCGTTGAGGGGGTGATACGACAGCGGTAGGCCCCTCCATCCCCCGAATATGTTCGTAGAGGGCGACCGTCTCGGGCAGTGGGTCAACCCCAAGCTCTTGATCAAGTGCGCTCACACAGCGTGTGTAGAGGCGTAGCGCTGTCGTGCGCTCCCCCAAGCTGCTGTAGGCACGCATGAGCAACTGGTACGCCTCCTCCTGTGCTTGGTCATACTCCAGCACGCGCCACGCACAGCCGATCGCCTCATGGGCCTGCTGCCGATCAAGGAGCAGACGCCCAAGCTGGAGCGCAGCCTCGGCAAAGAGGAGCCCGAGCCGTTCACGCTCAACCAGTGACCAATCTTCGTAGAGGCAGTCGGGGAGGAAGGGGCCGGCGTAGGCGTTGATGGCCTGGCGGAAGTGGCCGATCGCCTCGTCTAGCTCTCCTCTGCTCAGGGCAGTGCGACCCCGCTCGACCGCAACACCAAACTCGTACGCATCGTACCGGTGATCGCTCTCGATATTAAAACCGTAGGTCTCACCCTGTTGCACAATGTAGTAGGTAGGGACACCATCGGGTCGCTCCGGTTCAAGTGCCTTGATCAGACGGCTCAGGGTAACCCGTAGGTTGTTCGCCGCCGCCTCACTCTCAAGCTCCGGCCAGAGTAACTCCATGATCTGGTCACGCGACAACATCCGCCCCCGTTCAACCAGCAGCAACTGCAGGAGTTGACGGGCCTTGATACTGCGCCAGTCACGATCACGAATCTCAACATCGCCACGCCAAACGGTGAACGCACCGAGGGTACGCACCTGGAGTTGGTAGCCTGGGCGATAGACCAGGCGCTTCAGGGCCTGTTCGGCCGCCTGGCGCACATAGGCATGGCTATCTTTCAACAGTGAGCGTAAGCTAGGAAAGGCCTGGGCAGTCCCCAGATCGCCGAGGAGTTGGGCGATCGTCGCACGTATCGCCGGCTCCGGCTGCTGCTCCAAGAGACGGAGCAGCAGCTGGTGGGCACTATTCCGCAACTGCCCACAGAGCAGCGCGCTCACCGTTCGTGGGGCCAGACCATGGGTGATCGCCATACTCACTGCAACCTCAAGGCTTGACAGCGGTAGGGCAGGGAGAAACGTCACCTGCTGCTGCTCGCAAAGCACCCAACCAGCCTGCCAACCCGGCGTGGGGACAGCAGCGCAACGTTCGGCCAAAACCGCACGGTAGATCTGGGTCGCAGCGAGAAAGAGGCCGTCTCCTCGGCGCTTCATCTCGCCAATCAACCCATCAGCGAGGGCCATGGCCCGTTCCGGTTCACCACCCTCGCCCAGAACCACCAGAGCGTAGAGTTGGAGCCAGAGATCGTGTGCACCAAAAGCGGGGAGCAGCAGATCATGCGCAAAGGGGCTCATCCCACGAGAGACGAGCCGGGCGAGTTCACTGGCAGCACCGCTCAGTGGATCAGTGCGGAGTGCCTTGTAGGCCTCAATGATCTGTACCCGCCCCAGGAGGGCAGCGTTACCACTCAGATGGGCAGCACCGCGAGCTCGGATGGTGTAGTTTGCTGCCTCTTCATACGCCCCTTGCTCAATCAAGAAGAGTGCGAGCAGGCTACTGCTCACCCCAATCACACTCTCCTGGGCATAGGCAACCAGGTGGAGGTGTGCATCGAGTGCAATATTGACTGCCTCACCAATCGCCCCTTGCTGGTAGAGGGTAAAGGCGTGCAGCAGGCGCAGATTCTGGTAGAGCCGATCGTCATGCTCTGCCTGAGGCATGGCGAGAGCTTGAGTCACGGCAGCAGCGGCCCGCTCAGGGTAGCCCTGGTGGCTATGAATAGCCGTGACAATCATCGCCAGGAGCCACTGCCAGAAGGCGTTGCGCGGGTAGCGCGCAGCCTGAGATGCCACCCGCAAGGCCGCAGCGTAGCGCCCACGACTGTAGAGCAGGGCGGCGGTGGCAGCGAGGGCGGCACCCTGCGCCCAGCGATCGCCCACGCGATTAGCGGCCCGCACTGCCCTGATAGCGATTGCAGCAAACTCTGCTGGGCGATCATCCCAGAAGGTCAATGCCGCAAGGTCACTGAGCGCACGGAGCTCACGCTGGTAACTCCCATGTTGTTGGTAGAGCTCTGCAGCACGGCTGATGGCTTGAAATGCCTGCCCATGGTCAGCCGCAGCCATACTCCAGCCCCAAAGGTGCAGGATCTCAGGGTCGCTCGTGCGGTAACGCTCGGGTAGGCGTTCGATCCATGCACGGATGGTATCGCGCTGCGGTGTGTCGATCAGGGGCCAGGCTCGACGACGCAGCAGACTAGCCATGGCCTCGGTGCTTCCCACTATCGTATAGTGACCAATCGCCGCATCGAACATACCGCGGTGTTCAAAGGCTGCCCCGTAGCGTAGATGTAACTCCGTCACGATCGCGTGGTTGAGGAGTTGAGCCGAGCGCTCGCGGAGCAGGTGGCGCCAGAGTGGATGGAGACGGTACGCTGGAACTGTGGGGCTACTCGTCCCCGTGTAGCTAACCGGGAGCCCAAGCTGGATCGCACGGCTAATCAACTCCTGGAACTCCCTGGTCTGGTAGGTAGTAAAAGGGGTGGGCTGGCCATCAATCAGCCCATCGAGCCCAAAATCCGTATGGAAGGGGGGACCCAATACCTCACGGAGCAGTTCGGCATCAAACTGTTCCGTCAGCGCCGCCAACATGAGCAGATCAAGAAGATCGGACGGTAACCCCGCGATAACATCGGCAGCGAGGTAGTCGAGGAGGTCACGCTGACTCTGGTGGAGATTCTGAATGTAGGCCTGACGCTGCTCTGAGCTCTGCTGAGCAAGTGCACGTGCAGCCAGTTGCAGGCTCAAGGCCCAACCTTCACTCCGCTCCAGCAGGAGGCTCAACTCGGCATCATGCAGGCTCACCCCAACGTACTGGAGGAGCTGAGCAGCCTCAGTACGGCTCAGCGCGAGCGCACGACGCTCAATCTCGAGTAGTGTGCCCTCGGCACGCATACGGTGAAACAGGGCAAGATCGACCGGACGTCGTGAAGCGATGACCACATGGAGGGTTGGGGGGGCACTCCGCAGCATGGCGCTCAGAAGCGCAGCACTAATCGGCCCCTCGGCAATCTGGTGGTAATCATCGATGAGCAGGAAGGTAGGCTTGGCCGGTACCCGCTGCAGATCACTCATCAGCGAGCGCAGCACTAGGGCCCAACCCTGCTCGAGATCAGCAAGGGCATGGAGGAGACGCCACGCCTCCTCGCCAACCTCTGGCAGCGCGAGCTGAAAGGCACGGATCAGGTAGGCCAGTAACAGAGCCGGATCACGATCATCTCGATCAAAGCTGACCCAGGCAACACTGGCCCCAGTCTGGGCAAGCTCAACCGCCCATTGGCTCAGGAGGGTGGTCTTCCCATAGCCGGCTGGTGCAATCAGCAAGGTGACAAGGCGCAGACGTACATCAGTAAGCAGCGCCTGCAGATCTGGCCGCGCGACTAACTCACTGCGCGGTATGGGCGACACGAGCTTGAGCGGTAGAAGCGCAAGGCGCGGAACCAACTCAGGTTCAGATAACGCCACCTGCGTCATAACGATTTCTCCCCACGTAAACCTGAGCCAGAACTGGTCGTGGTGCGCTAGGTGGCGGGGGAGTGAAGTACTGGCCCATCTCAGAAGCACTTTGTTATAATAGGGCGTGTTTCAATGTCGGCTGCGCTGCTGGTACCACGGTTGGGTTAGGGTAACTGTTCACCCTTCTCCCGGAGCGAGGGCGTCTCGTCCTCGTGACGCCCCCCTGTACGGACACCCCCCCCGTGGTTGCCCTGTCGTCGGCTTACCCCAAACGTGAACAGGTACGGGTTAGGCTCCGCTGTGGAAGAGCTGTACCCTCCACACCTTCCGTGGGTCGGTCGCGCTACGTTGAAACATGCCAGCGTGCTTAGATGTATGATCAGCCGGGGGACAGGGGGTAGACCCCATCTTTGACAATATACGCCAAACGGCATAGATTACCTCTGGTATTGTATAGCACCCCCAGCTCATTCGTAAAGCCCATCTGAACTATCCCTACGGGTGAATATGCAACGAGATCGCCATAGCCGCCGCACCTACGGCGGCCACCGGGTCGCACGACGGCCAGCCTTTCCCGGCTTGCTCCGTTCGCGCCGCCCTCTCACTCCTCAACGTCTCCCGCTAGCCCGCCTTATCGGTCAACTGCTCCTGATCCTGGCCCTGCTCCTCTTCGGAGCGACGTTCACAGCAACCGCCCTGGCCTATAGCACCTACGCCGATACCGCAGCGAGCTTGACGCCGCGCCTGGCCACCCTCGAAGAGCGTGAACTCTTCGAGACTTCACGCATCTTCGACCGTAACGGACAACTCCTCTACGAGTTTTTCGATGCTGGGCGGCGTACCAACGTCACCATCGACGAGATCTCGCCACTCCTGATCAGTGCCACCGTTGCAATTGAGGATAAGAGTTTCTTTACCAACCCTGGCATCGACCTCAGCGGTATCGCCCGTACCCTGATCAGTAGTCTGCAAGCTGGTGAAGAGACTGGTGGTGCCTCGACGATTACCCAACAGGTGATTAAGAATAGCGTACTCACCGAGGAGGAGCGCGCACCCGATCGACGCTACGAGCGCAAGATCAAAGAGATTATTCTCGCCCAAGAGCTCGATCAGCGCTATAGCAAGGAGCAGATCCTTGAGCTCTACCTGAACGAGAATTTTTACGGCAACCTGGCCTACGGTGTCGAAGCTGCGAGTGAAACCTACTTCGGCGTACGTGCCCGCGATCTCAACCTCAGTCAGGCAGCACTGCTCGCCGGGCTCCCCCAACTACCAAGCCTCTACAATCCGATCAACTACCTGGAGCGCGATGCCGAAGGGGGGTACCTACCCGGTGTGCGCCTGACCGATGGTTGGTTGAACCCGGACTATACGCTCCCAACAACGGTTAGTGCACCACGTCGCCGCCAGGTTAGTGTGCTGCGTCGTATGGTCGAAGATAGCTACATCAGTGAGACCGAGGCACGTAGCGTTGCGGCTGAGACGCTCCGCTTCGCCCCGCAGGATGTGCCACTCAACGCACCCCACTTTGTCTTCTACGTACGCGACCTGATCCAGGAGCGCTATGGCCAGCAGATCCTCTTTGGCGGTGGCCTGCGCATCACGACGACCATCGATCTCGACCTGCAGCAGATGGTCCAGGAGAAGGCCGCAGACCGTATCAGTGAACTGGAAGCGCGTAACATTCACAATGCCGCGGTTGTCGTGATGCAGCCCTATACCGGCCAGATCCTGTCCATGGTCGGGAGCATCGACTACAACGCCATGAAACGCACTACGACCCCCAACGAAGAGGGTAATGTGCTGGATGGTCAGGTAAATGTGAGTACCCGTGAACGACAGCCTGGCTCAGCACTCAAGCCCTTTACCTACCTCTCGGCGATGGAACAGGGCATGTCCCCCGAGACGGTGATCTGGGATGTACCAACTGACTTTCCCACCTCCGCAACTGGTAGCGGGACCTGGTATTCCCCTCTCAACTACAATGGACGGTTCAATGGCCCCGTACGTATTCGTACTGCCCTGGCCAACTCTCTCAACATCCCTGCAGTGAAGGCGCTCAAGTTCGCCGGCGTTCAACAGACCCTCGATCTGCTCGACCGCGTTGGGATCAAACAGGGGCTCAAGCGCGGGAAAGATTTCTATGGTCTGGCGCTGACCCTAGGCGGTGGCGAGGTGACACCCCTTGAACTCACCACGGCCTACAATACTTTAGCAAGTGGTGGAAGGTATCGTCAACCAGTCTCCATACTCCAGATTACCGATGCCGATGGTCGTGTACTCGAAGCGTTCCTCCCTAACCAGGGTCAGCAGGTGGTGGATGAGAGCTTGGTGGCGATCATCACCGACATGATGAGCGATGATCGGGCACGTCAGGCCGTCTGGGGGTTGAATAGCCCCCTCCAACTCAGCCTGCCCGCCGCCGTCAAGACCGGAACAACCAACGATTGGCGTGACGCATGGGCCGTCGGCTTTACACCCTTCGTCACGGTTGGGGTCTGGACCGGTAATAACAATAATGAGCCAACAGCCCGCGTCGAGAGTCTCTCAGGCGGTGGAATTATCTGGCGGAATGTGATGGAGGAGATCTTCATCTGGATTCGCGACCAACCCCGCTACCGCGAGCTCTTCGCTGAGCCTTTTCCCGATGCAGTTATCCCTACCAACTTTACCCTCCCTGGTGACACCATCCTCCGACGCCCCATCTGCGAACTCCCAGGCAGCTTTGGTGGGTACAGAGCGGAGCTCTTTACCCGTCCTATGCTCGTAAGTATCATGCGTAGCACCATTACCGGAACGGTCACCCTGGGCCCAGACCCTGCCACCGACCAGCGCGTGGCTCAGTTCAACATCCCCTGTGCGGCCTATGAACAGGTCAGCCTGATCCGCATTCCTAGCGAATCTGATTGGACCCCCGATGGGCAACTCCTGCTCGCTACCACCCTCGAAATGACCGCAACCCTGACCAATCCTACCGAGCAGTTAGTGGAGGATAAGCCGCTTCCAGAAGGAAACTACTGCCGTCCTGTTGAAGGGATCAACTACCCGCCAACACTCCAACATACGGTCTTCATCTGGAAAACGCCTCCCCCCGATCCCGATATGCGGGTCACCTACGAGTGGGAGAATCATCCGCTTGATAGTACACCAGCGATCGAAGGGCTACCGCCCTGCAGCGATGAGCTCTTCCTACCACCAATTCCCCAGCCCCCCGTGCCTGGCGCCATCCTCGTTCCTGATCTCAAGGGCTTAGGCGAAAATCAGGCCCGTGACCTTCTGGTCAGTCTCGGTGTCGATCCCACCATGATCTATACCGACTATCAGGATCGGAGCCGTCTCGGTGATGAGTACGACCTGTATGGAGCGTACATCGTGCTCAGTTCGCTCCCCGCCAAAGGCAACTGGATCCTTCCCGAAACCACTATCGTGCTCGGTGTACGGGCACCCGACGCCGATGTCGAACCTACACCCCCTCCTGCGGAGAAGCCAGTGCCCACCCCGGAGTCATCTGAGACGCCAACACCAGAACCAACGCCAACCCCGTAGTCAATCGGCAAGGTGTGCTACCATGGCCCCGCCAGACGGTCCCATCGCACGGGAGGCGTAGAGGGCGCAGCCCTCCACAAAAAACCCTCACCCAACCCTGATCCCGCCAGACGGTTCCATCGCACGGGAGGCGTACAGGGCGCAGCCCTCCACAAAAAACCCTCACCCAACCCTGGTAGCGCCAGACGGTCAAGTTGGCGCCGCCGAAAGGTACAACCATGGCAACATCCACCCAAAATGAACTCAAACGGCAAGCGGCAGAGGCGGCCGTCGATCTGATCAAGCCCGGCATGGTCGTCGGTCTTGGCTATGGGAGCACAGCGCTCCACGCTATACGCAAGATCGCCGCCCTCATGGCTGAGGGCCGGCTCTGGGATATCGTCGGTGTGCCCTGCTCCGTCTGGACTGAAGGAGAAGCACATCGGTTAGGCATCCCCCTCATCAACCTTGATCTCTGCACAGCTATCGACCTCACGATTGATGGCGCCGATGAGGTTGATCCAGAGCTCAACCTGATCAAAGGTGCTGGTGGGGCACTCCTCCGTGAGAAGATGGTTGCCCAGGCCACGAAACGCCAGGTCATCGTTGTCGACGAGAGTAAACTCTCGCCCCGTCTAGGCACACACTTTGATCTCCCGGTAGAAGTCGTTCCTTTCGGTTCCGGCGCCTCAGCACGCTTTATCACTGGTTTGGGCGCCCAGGTACGGCTACGGCGCGATACGACAGGTGCACCGGTGCTGACCGATCAGGGCAACTACCTGCTCGACTGCACCTTTGGGCCGATCAGCAATCTTTCAGCTCTAGCCGCCGCCCTCGAGTCACGTGCTGGTATTGTTGAGCATGGCCTCTTCCTGGGCCTGGCCACCGACGTGCTGGTCGCTGGAA
This sequence comes from uncultured Chloroflexota bacterium, assembly GCA_903915775.1. Lineage (GTDB taxonomy): Bacteria > Chloroflexota > Chloroflexia > Chloroflexales > Chloroflexaceae > Viridilinea. The sequence goes on from CAIWUD010000496.1 coordinate 14,137, forward strand.
CTACCGGTCTGAGCCACCTGCACCGCAAAGCCCAGGCCTAGGACATTCATCAACATACCTCATCTGGAGTTTCCATGGAGCTCGCCCCATCAATCCTCACCGCTGACTTTACACGTCTAGGTGTCGAGGTTGAAGCCGCCCTCGAATCCGGGATCCGCTGGTTGCACCTAGACGTCATGGATGGCCGCTTCGTACCCAACCTCAGCTTTGGGCCCCTAGTGATCCAAGCCCTCCGGCCACTTACAGAACGCTACGGCGCCCTGCTTGACGCACATCTGATGATCGTCGAGCCAGAACGCTACGTGCAGACCTTCGCCGAGGCTGGTTGCCACTCCATCACCATTCATGCCGAGGCCACCCTTCATACGCATCGCACACTCCAGCGCATCCGCGAACTCGGCCTCAAGGCGGGTCTTGCCCTCAACCCGGGCACACCCCTCACTGCTCTCGAAGAGCTCCTCCCCGATATCGACATGGCGCTGCTCATGACGGTGAACCCTGGTTACGGTGGCCAGAAGTTCATTCCGACCAGCCTGAGCAAGATCGCACGGTTGCGCCAATTGTGTGCCGACCATGGACATGCAACCCTACCGATCCAAGTTGATGGTGGGATCAACCCCGCCACTATTGCCGCCGTCCGTGATGCGGGGGCAACGGTGGCGGTTGTCGGATCGGCGATCTATAATGCGCAACGCTCCGTTGCAGAGTCTGTGGCAGCCCTGCGGCTCGCCCTCGCAACACCACAATAGAAATGAAGGCACTACCCATGATCCTGGCTGGTGATATCGGTGGAACCAAGACGTTGCTCGCGCTCTTCACCCGCGAAGCAGGCCCACGGGAGCCCCTCGTAGAGTTGAGCTTCAGTAGTAGCGAGTTCGCAAGCCTCGACATGATTGTCCAGCGCTTCCTCGCTGCACACCCCGCACCCATCACTGCCGCCTGCTTCGGGGTTGCCGGGCCGGTCATGGCAGGACGGGCCGCGATTACCAACCTCCCCTGGGTGATCGAGGAGCACACCCTAAGCCAGACCCTTGGTGGCGCCGCTGTGGCCCTGATCAATGATCTCCAGGCCTTCGCACAATCCATTCCCTACCTGCAGAGCCACGATATCGCGACCTTAAGCCCAGGTGAGCCTGTCGCCGGTGGAGCTATCGCCGTCATCGCGCCGGGTACCGGGCTCGGCGAGGCCTTCCTCACCCTAGAACAGGGGCGCTACCGTGCTCACCCCTCCGAAGGTGGACACGCATCCTTTGCCCCCACGAATCCCACCGAGGCGGCGCTCCTGAGCTACCTCCTCGAACACTATAGCCACGTCAGCTACGAGCGCGTCTGCTCAGGGATTGGTATACCCAACATCTACCGCTACTTCCGCGACCGCGTCTTCGATAGCGAAACACCGCATATCGCTGCACGCCTGGCAGAAGCGGCCGATCCTACCCCCATCATCGTTGCCGGTGCCCTCGATCCGGCTACACCATGCCCGCTCTGCAGTGCTACCCTCGACTGCTTTCTGGGCATCCTGGGCAACGAAACCGGGAACCTCGCCCTGAAAGTCCTCGCTACTGGTGGGGTCTATCTTGGAGGTGGTATTCCTCCACGTCTGCTCCCACAGCTACGCGGCGGTCCCCTCCTCGGGGCGATGCACAGCAAAGGTCGTTTCCGCGAACTCTTGGGGCGCATGCCCGTCCATGTCATCCTCAACTCCAAGGCAGCCCTCTACGGCGCAGCCGCCTACGCGCTCATGGCATAGAGCCCCCGCCTTTTACAGGAAGGCGTGGATGACGCAGCCCTCCACCTTGCCCGCGTGGCGCCCCCCGTACGGGCAACCCCCCGTGGTTGCCCTACCGTTGGCGCTTACCTCAAAAGCGAACAGGTACCGCAAAGCTCCTCAACCCAGCCCTGGTAAGGCCAGACGGCACCAGCGGCGTAGCCGAAACTACACCATCCCTCACTCAAAGAACTGCCGTAGCGTCTGGTAGAGGAGCTCCGGATGCTCGACCATGGGCAGATGGCCACAACCATCGAGCAGACGCAGCTCACTTCCTGGAATTCGTTGCTGGGCTGCTGTTACCGCCGCCGGGCTCACGAGGCGATCGTTACGCCCAGCGATACAGAGCGTTGGCGCCTGAATCGTCTGGAGGGCGGTGCGCAGTGCCGCATCACCCACCAGAGTCCACGATGTCATGTCGACTCGGGCGTCCGCCAGCGTACGATCTTCCAGGTAGGCCTGCCAGAGTTGAGGGAGCGCGGGCACACTCTGAAGCAGGAGCGCCTGCATCGTCCAACTGATCGGCCAACTCTGCAGCAGTGCGTGGTTGATGGGTTGCCAACGATCGGTGATCGGCCTGGTCAAACGCATGAAGAGATCGAGTGGTGGACGGATGGCGCTGAGCGCCAACAACTCTGGCGCAAAGCTACGCACACCAAGGCCAATCAGGCCCAATTGACCTACACGATCAGGGCGGCGTGCAGCAATGAGTGCGGCCACCGCGGCCCCGAGCGCATGGCCCAGCAGGTCGAACTGGGCTAGCTCTAGTGTATCCACCACACCCAGTGTCTCCTCAACCAGCGCGTTGAGGGTAGGCACACCAGATCGGGGAGCTATTCCACCAGCACCAGGAAGATCGAGGGCGTAGATGGTACGACGATCGGCCAGCGCACCACCTACCCCTACCCAGATACGTGCCGACGCGCCCCAACCGTGGAGAAGGAGGAGCGGCCTACCTGTACCCCCATGCAGATAGCTCAGCCATCCCCGATCCGTTCTCCGATAACGACGGTTCAGCGGGATGAGTTCTCTGCTCGGCCCTACTTCAGGTACGGGCGGCGGCTCTGTGCTCGGCGCCACCTCAGGTAGCGGTGATGCCACACCGAGTGCGGCATCAGAGGCAACGGATAGACGTAAACCACGGCCACGTACCGGTAGCTCCCCACTCACCTCAGTTGGTGCCTCCTCCGATGACACCTCCTCAGTCGAGAGACGCAGACTGCGACCACGACGAATGGGCGGTGGTTGGTCAGAGTCACCCACCATAACGAGACTCCAACTCTGTGGCGAGAGCCTTATACGCGAGGGCTCCCGCACTTTGTGGTGCGTACACGGTGATGGGAAGCCCCGATGTAGGTGCTTCGGCCAACTTCACATTCATCGGGATCACTGTGGTGAAGACGAGATCACCATAACGCTCACGAACCTCCTGCTCAATCTGGCCGCTCAAATTGGTCCGCCGATCGGCAAGGGTACAGATGATCCCCCCAATCGCAAGTGAAGGGTGAATGTCACGCACAAGTTGGATGGTCTGCTCGAGTTGAGGCATTGCCTGCAGAGCGTAGGCATGCAGCTGCATCGGCACCAAGACATGGTTGGCAGCAGCAAGAGCGTTCAGTGAGAAGATGCCCAAACTGGGCGGAGGATCGATCAGAATGTGATCGTAGCGCTCACGTACCTGGCGGAGTGCCTTACGTAAGAGCAATTCACGTCCAACCTTACCAGCCAACTCAAGTTCAGCACCAGCTAGATCGAGTGAGGAAGGGATCAGATCAACGCCAAACGCCGTCTTGAGCGTGGCGAAGCTAGGATCGCGCTCCGGATTGAGGAGCACCTCATAGGCACTATACGCAATCAGTGCCGGATCTACCCCCAAGCCCTGCGTCAGGTTGGCCTGGGGGTCAAGGTCGATCAGGAGGACCCTGCGACCAGACTCTGCAAGCACTGTACCCAGACTGAGCACCGTGGTTGTCTTTCCAACGCCGCCCTTCTGCATCGCCATTGCCCATACACGACCCATGATAGAGACTCCTACACAGCGGTGCTCCTGACCTCCGTACAAACAGGATCGTGGAAGACAAGGCCCTCCACGATCCCCCAACCTCGGGTAGCGGCGCAAAGCGTAACTTAGCTTAGTTACGAAACCTCGCCTAATGCACCTGAGCCTCCTCGACCTCCTTCTTGTGGGCCGCAACAACACTGTCCACCAGATGGGCGGGCAGCTGTTCATAGCCCAAGAACGTAATGGAGAAGCGCCCACGGGCCTGGGTCAGGGCACGTAGATCCGTCGCGTAGCGCTGAATCTCGGCCAGGGGTGCCTGGGCGTTGATCGTCATCTTACCCGTACCAGTGGGCAACATCCCCAACACACGCCCGCGCCGTGTGCTGATATCACTCATGATATCGCCGGCGTACTGTTCAGGAACCACGATCTCCATGCTATAGATCGGCTCCATAATCGCCACACCAGCCTTCTGGGCAGCCAGACGGAACGCTTCTTTCCCAGCCGTCTTAAAGGCAATCTCCTTCGAGTCGACCGGATGCTCTTTGCCATCGAAGACCGCAACCCGTACTGCGCTGATTGGGCTTCCCGAGAGTAGACCCTCGGCCATGGCCTCACGCACACCCTTCTCGATAGCCGGCATGAAACCACGCGAGATTACACCACCGATAATCTCATTCACGAACTCAAGATCATCGGCATGCTCGGCAGTAGGATCGAGCGGTTCGACACGCAGAGTCACATCGGCGAACTGACCAGCGCCACCTGTCTGCTTCTTATGTCGATACTGGGCCTCGGCCTTGCCACGGATCGCCTCACGGTAGGGAATACGTGGCAGGGCAAGATCGATACTCACATCAAACTTACGCTTCATGCGCTCGGCAACGATCTGGAGGTGACCCTCACTCAGGCCCGCAAGGAGCGTCTCGCCCGTCTGGGCATCGCGTGACGTACGGAGGCTCGGATCTTCCTCGATCATCCTACCAAGTGCATTACCCAGTTTATCGAGATCGGCACGGCTATGGGGCTTCACCGTCGCGATAAAGGCAGACGCAGGGAAGTTGATGGGGGTAATCTGTAGCAGTTGACCTGCACTGCAGAGCGTATCGTTGGTCGACGTCTCTGCCAACTTCGTCATCACCCCAATATCACCAGAACCCACACCCTCCACATCTGTCTGCTCTTTCCCTCGCATGTGGTAGACATGCCCAACCCGCTCATCCTTGCGGGTACGGCTATTTACCAAGGCACTGTTCGCCCGCACCATCCCCGAGTAGACGCGGAAGAGGCTCGTCTTCCCATAGGAGTCTGAGATCGTCTTGAAGATCAGGGCGGTTGTAGGCGCATCGCTGCTCGGCGCAAGAACGATCGCCTCACCGCTGACAAGATCGGTTGCCCGTACCTCGCGACGCGCGGCCGAGGGGATCGAGTCGACAATACCGTTCAGTAGTTGCTGAACACCAGCGACTTCGAGGGCTGAACCGCAGAAGACCGGCACGATCGAGCCATCGTTGATCCCGGCCCGTAGACCGACCAACAGCTCCTCACGTGTCAGCGCATCCTCCCCGCCCTCAAGGTAGCGCTCAATCAGATCATCATTCGTTGCAGCGATCTTGTCGATCAGCGCGGTACGCCACTCATGCATGAGCCCATGAAGCTCAGGGGGCACATCCGCATCGATGAAGCCACCGTCATGTTTGGGCGAAACCATCCAGGCACGCTGCTGGCGTAGGCTAATGATGCCTCGAAAATCTTTCCCAGCCCCGATCGGGATCTGCATCGGGATCACGGCCGCATCCAGACGCTGACGGGCATCCTCAATCGTACGGTAGAAGTTGGCATTATCACGGTCGAGCTTATTCACAAACAGGATGCGCGGCACCTGATTCTGTACCGCCAGATCCCAGACGAGCTCTGTGCCAACCTCAACCCCAGCTGATGCGTCAAGAACGATGACAGCACCATCGATGACCCGCATCGCAGCAGCCATATCAGCCGCAAAATCGGCAAAACCCGGGGTGTCAATCAGGTTGATCTTGTCGTCGTGCCATTCGAGAGGGAGAACGGAGAGGGAAACAGACATCCCGCGTCGGTGCTCGTCGGGGTCATGGTCGCTCAGGGTCGACCCATCCTCGACGCGCCCCATACGCGGGATGGCGTGGGCGGTCATCATCATCGCCTCGGCCAGCGTTGTCTTCCCGCTGCCGAGGTGGCCGAATATGCCGATGTTGTGAATCCTTTCCGGTCCGTACGATCGCATGGTTGTCCTCCTTGACCCATCCGACGTGCCGCTCAGGGGTGAGCGGTGGTGTACCAAGATGATTGGTAATTATGTATTATAGGAGCTTTAAACCCCACGTCAACAGGTTGGAACAGCACACAGTTTTTGTCGAGAGAATGCACGGGAATAATGCGCTGTAACTAGGGGGTACCATTGACAAACCTGTTTGCTTCGGTTAGGATGCTTGTGTAGCCCCTCAGCGGAAACAGATGGTGAGCAACCCCGGGTAAGGTGCGGCTGTACCTCAGTGCACGTCTATTCGGAAAGAGGTTTGGCAGGGAACACCGTTCCCTTCTTCTACCTTTCCACAGTGGCGGTTCACGCTCAGGAAGGTGCTCCGTAGTTGAACGCCAGGGGCCAATGTGAGAACACACTCTTTAAGGAGAGTCTGTGAAAATTGCCGGTAACTACACCTTTGCGGCCACTCGTCAAGAGGTCTGGGACGCCCTCAACGATCCGGAAGTACTGGCACGTACGATACCTGGCTGTCAGCGCCTGGATCAGGTTGGCGAGAATGAGTATGAGAGCACTCTGAAGATCGGTCTCCAGGCAGTGCGCGGTATCTACACTGGTCGCGTGAAGATCGATAATCTTCAGCCACCGGCCTCGTACGAAATTCATGTTGACGGTAAGGGTACGAATGGCTTTCTGAAGGGTTCAGGTGGGATCATCCTGCGTGAAGATGGGGCAAACGCGCTCCTTGAGTACAGCGGTGAAGCCCAGATTGGTGGTACTATTGCAAGTGTTGGTCAGCGCCTGATCGATGGTGCTGCCAAGACCTTGATCAACCAGAGTCTCAAGGCCCTATCGGCGCAAATCGAGGCGCGTCGGGCCGAGATGGCGCTCCCCAGCGCAGATACTACACCCACCACCCCGGAGCCCACTCCCACCGCTACCCCCGCAGCCGCCCCAGAGCCCACCCCCGTAGCTACAGTCATCACGGAGCCTACTGCTACCCCCCGGCGCACTATCCATGTGCCGTCGGGTGAAGGGTTGAGCGAGGTTGATGTGGCACGTGGTGTCATTACCGATTTCCTACGCGATCGCCCCTGGTTGCCCTGGGTAGTCGCCTCGTTTGTTCTCGGCTTTCTCCTCGGTAGACTTGTCTAGTAACACGCCTACACGGTCTATGGGGTGGAATATCGTCCACTCCAGATGCGGCTCGGGCCAACCCCAGACACATTCCACAATTGGTTTAAACCCCAGGATTCGCCCTTCACGGTTAACAAGGAGGTTAGTGAGTGGCAACGATCACCGTCACTGTCAATGGTAAACCTCACACGAACGATGTTGAGCCGCGGACGCTGCTGGTTCACTACCTGCGCGAACAGCTCAATCTTACCGGAACGCACATCGGCTGTGATACCAGCCAGTGTGGCGCGTGTGTGGTTCACCTCAACGGCCAGAGTGTCAAGTCGTGTACGGTCTTGGCCATCCAGTGCCATGGCGCTGAGGTCACGACGATCGAAGGCTTGGCCCCCCAGGGTCAGATGCACGCGCTTCAGGAGGGTTTCTGGGAGAAGCATGGTCTCCAGTGTGGCTTCTGCACCCCTGGCATGATCATGGCTGCCGCCGACCTGCTCGAGCGTAACCCCAACCCAACGGATGATGAGATTCGCCACGGCCTCGAGGGGAACCTCTGCCGCTGCACGGGCTACGAGAATATCGTTCGTGCGGTGCGTTATGCGGCAGAGAAGATGGCTGTACCGGCTGGCGATTAGCAGCGCACCTCAGCTGAACCGTAGACGTTCCCATCGCTTCGTACACCGGTGGGAGTCGTGGAGGGCTTCGCCCTCCATACCACCCCCTCTCTCCCCGCCGCGGACAGCGGCACACAAGAACCACGTGGTATCGTGCTCTATTTGAACCTTGTCTTACGTTAGTGAGGAGTCAAGGATGACCGCTACTGAGACCAGGGAGCGCATTGTTGGACGAGCTATCAAGCGTCGTGAAGATCCCAAGCTGATCACCGGCCAGGGAAACTACCTCGACGACATTAAGCTGCCCGGCATGCTCCACGTCGCGCTGGTACGCAGCCCCTACGCCCACGCGAATATCACCTCGATCGATGTCAGCCGAGCGCTGGCAATGCCGGGTGTCGTCGCCGTTTTTACCGGCGCCGACATGATGGATATCAACCCCATGCCCGCAGCCTGGCAGGCTGGTGGTGTCAAGAATAATGCTGTGACACCCCGTGCACTGGCGGTAGGTAAAGTTACCCTGGTTGGTGACCCGGTAGCCATGGTGATCGCTGAGGATCGCTACACCGCACGTGATGCAGCCGATGCCGTTGATGTTGAGTATGAGCCGCTCGATGCGGTGGTCGATGCTCGCAAAGCGGTAGAGCCGGGAGCACCGCAACTTCACGCGACGGCGCCGAACAATGTCGTCTTCGAGTGGGAGTGTGGGGATCAGGCGGCAGCTGATACAGCGCTGGCTAGTGCTGAGGTGGTAGTCAAAGAGCCCATCATCAACCAGCGCCTCATCCCAACGCCCATGGAGACGCGTGGATCTGTGGCGCGCTACGATGCGGCAACGGGCGAGTTTACGGTCTGGATGACCTCGCAGGCCCCCCACGTGCACCGTCTGCTGCTGACCGCCTTTGTGTTCGGTATTCCCGAGCATAAGCTGCGCTGTATCGCCCCCAACGTCGGTGGCGGCTTCGGCCAGAAGATCTTCTGCTACAACGACATGGCCTTCACCATGTGGGCTTCGCGTAAGCTTGGTCGCCCTGTGAAGTTCGTGGAGGATCGCTCCGAAAACTATAAGTACTCGACCCACGGACGCGACCATATCTCTGAGGCTGAGATTGCGGGTACCAGAGATGGGAAGATCACCGGCCTGCGCGTCAAGACCTGGGCGAATATCGGTGGTTACTTCTCGACGATCGCCGCCGGTATTCCCACTACGCTCTACGGACGGATCATCAATGGGGTCTATAAGATCCCAGCGGTCCATGTCCACGTCACCGGTGTCTACACGAACACCGCAATGGTTGATGCCTATCGTGGCGCAGGCCGCCCGGAGGCGAGCTACCTGATCGAGCGCATGGTCGATCGCTTCGCCGCTGAGATCGGCATGGATCCGGCTGAAGTGCGGCGCAAGAACTTCATTCAGCCCCACGAGTTCCCCTATAACAATCAGTTGGGCCTGCTGCCCTTCGATAGCGGCAACTATGAGCCGGCGCTCAATAAGGCGCTCGAGACGGTTGGCTACGGTGATTTCCGTGCCAAACAGGCCGAGGCCCGTAAGCAGGGGCGCTACCTCGGGCTCGGGATCTCTACCTACGTCGAGATCTGCGGTGTGGCCCCGAGTGCCTGGATTGGGGCGAACGGGCAGGGTTGGGGCGCTGGTCTCTGGGAGAGTGCCAACATCCGCGTCCACCTCACCGGTAAGGTGGTTGTCACCACCGGATCGCTCCCCCACGGCCAGGGCCTGGAGACAACCTTTGCCCAAGTCGTGGCCGATGAACTGGGTGTCAACTATGATGACGTGGAGATCCAGTGGGGTGACACCCTCGGTACACCGTTTGGCTATGGCACCTATGGCTCGCGCTCGCTAGCCGTGGGCGGTGTGGCGATTAAGCGCAGCGCTGATAAAATTAAGGCCAAGGCGCGCAAACTAGCTGCACACATGCTCGAGGCGAATGAGCTCGATATCGTCTTCGAGAATGGGAAGGCGTCGGTGAAGGGCTCGCCAGATAAGGCCAAGACGATCGGTGAACTGGCCCTGGCTGCATCGGTGGCTTACGATCTCCCTGAGGGCATGGAGCCCTTCCTGGATGAGACGAGCTACTACGATCCGCCGAACTGTACCTTCCCCTTCGGCACCCATATCAGCGTGGTTGAGGTTGATCCAGAAACCGGCCATGTGGATCTGCTGCGCTACATCGCAGTGGATGACTGTGGCCCACAGATCAACCCGCTGATCGTCGAGGGGCAGATCCACGGTGGTATCGTGCAAGGTATCGCCCAGGCCCTCTATGAGGGTGCTGTCTACAATGATGATGGGCAACTGCTGAGCGGTACTCTCATGGACTACGCTGTACCAACGGCAGCGATGTCACCACATATCGAGACGGATCACACCGTAACCCCATCGCCGGTCAATCCGCTTGGTGTAAAGGGGGCCGGTGAGGCCGGTACAATCGGCTCGGCTCAGTGTGTGATGAATGCGGTGATCGATGCCCTGTCGCCCTTCGGTGTGAAGCATCTCCAGATGCCAGCTACCCCTGAGCGAGTCTGGAACGCTATTCACGGCGGCTAGTTGGGTGTTACCCTCCTCCCACATGGGGGCGGATAGGCGCGGAGGGCACGGCCCTCCACAACCTTGGTCGCGCCAGACCGTCAAACTGGCGAAGCCAACTTTGAAACGTCCCTAAGCGAAGGAGAATACATGATCCCGAGCGCATTTAGCTACCATGCGCCGACGAGCGTGGCCGAGGCCCTGAGCCTCCTGCAGCAGCATGGCGATGAGGCAAAAATTCTCGCTGGTGGCCACTCACTGCTGCCCGCAATGAAGCTGCGCCTTGCCTCGCCAGGTGTGCTCATTGATATTAACCAGATCGCGGAACTGCGCGGAGTGGTTATTAACGGCAACGTCAACATCGGTGCCCTGACCACCTGGAGCGCGATTGAGACTGATGGGGAACTGGCGAGCGTTTGCCCCGCCCTTGCTGAAGCAGTGGCCCTGATTGGCGACATTCAGGTACGTAACCGCGGTACCATTGGGGGCTCGCTGGCACACGCCGATCCGGCAGCTGATGCCCCGGCAGTCATGCTAGCCCTCAATGCCCAGATCCGGGTCACTGGCCCCGGTGGTACACGCACCATCGCTGCTGATGACTTCTTCACCGACATGCTGAGTACCGCCCTGGAGCCGGATGAGCTGATTACGTCCATTACACTCAACAAACTCGGTGCAGGCGAGGGCTCTGCTTATAGCAAATTTGCCCATCCCGCCAGTCGCTACGCGATCGTCGGCGTTGCCGCCTATGTGAAGCTGAGTGGCGGTAAGGTGAGCGCCTGTCGGATTGGGGTGACGGGCGCTGGGCCTAAGGCAGTGCGCCAAACCGCCGTTGAGCAGGCTCTGATCGGGAGCGATGGCAGTGCCGAGGCAATTGCCGCCGCCGCCGCTCACGCTGGTGAGGAGATGGATATTCTTGGCGATATCCATGCCAGCGAGGGCTACCGCCGTGCGATGACCAAAGTGTACGTCAAGCGTGCCCTGACCAGCGCGGTCGCTCGCGCACGGTAAAAAGCGATTACGCACGACACAACCGCCCGGGATGGGGTCAACCCATTCCGGGCGGTTCTGATTCTTCAGTGCGACCAGTACACGAGAGGAGTGGAGGGCTTCGCCCTCCACAAAAATCTCACCCTACCGTGAGCCCAGTCAGGGAGAAGGGTTCACAGTCACTCAGAGTGCACGCACCATGGCCACCTCATCGCAGCGATCCTGCTTGAAGCAACTCGTACAATCTTGCCAAATCTTGTGGGGCAGGCGTAGTTTGGGTACCTCGCGGAAACCCAGCCGACTGAAGAAGCCCACCTGGAGCGTTAGGGTGAAGAGCGTTGGGATACCGAGGGCTTGTGCTTCAGCGAAGAGTGGCTCAACCAGACGACGCCCTAAGCCACGACCCTGAAAATCTGGATGTACGGCCAGACTCACCACCTCGGCCAGATCGGCCCAGGTGATGTGCAGGGCTGCACAGCCAACGACCTCGCCGTCGGCATCGGCAACGTTGAAGGCACGTACCCGATTGTAGAGTTGATCGAGGGTCTTGGGCAGCATATCGCCACGTGCAGCATAGTAGTTGATGATCTCGTAGAGCCGCGGAACATCACCAACACGGGCACGACGGATGTTCAGGACCGCCTCAGGTGGGACATGGAGACGGGGTAGGCTCACTGGTGGCTGGTAGAGCGGACTAGTCATCAGAGGTAGCGTCACCTTTCCTCAATCGCTAAGCTGTTCACGCCATCGTGCACACTGCTCACGCACACGCTGAGGCGCCGTGCCGCCAAGGCTCTCTTTGCGTGCGACACTACGCGTAAAGTCGAAGGTGGTATAGATCGCCATGTCGAGATCGGGCTGCACTGCCTGGTACTCGACGAGGGGAAGTTCACGTAGGGGCACGCGGAGCTCGAACGAACGGCGCACCAGACGCCCTACCTTGCCGTGGGCCTCACGAAACGGAACCCCTCGCCGTACGAGCTCGTCAGCAAGGTCGGTTGCCAACATCGCGTCATCCAGTGCTGCAACCATCCGCTCCGGACGGGCACGCATCGTCGCTACCGCCGCTGCTGCAACCTCGAGCGACAGATCAAGGGTGTCCAGACTATCGAAAAAGCCCTCTTTATCCTCCTGCATATCCTTATTGTAGGTGAGCGGAAGACCCTTGAGTACCGTTAGGAGGGCGATCATGTTCCCAATCAGACGTCCACTCTTGCCGCGTAGCAACTCCATACTATCAGGATTCTTCTTCTGCGGCATGAGACTTGAACCAGTACTGTAGGCATCAGCCAACTCGACGAAGGCAAACTCTGTACTACTGTAGATGACCAGATCCTCAGCTAGCCGACTGAGATGGACGCCAGTCAGAGCAAAGGCAAAGTGCAACTCAGCGAGATAGTCGCGGTCGGAGACGGCGTCGAGCGAGTTGCCAGCCACTTCGTCAAACTCGTCGAGCGCCTCGGTGAGGCGCTCGCGCTCAACACCCAGGCTATTGCCAGCCAAGGCCCCTGCGCCGAGGGGAAGGATGCGCGTGCGCGTGGTGGCATCATCGATGCGCCGACGATCGCGATCGAACATCTCGACATAGGCCAAACACCAGTGGCCAAAGGTGATCGGCTGGGCACGCTGAAGATGTGTATAGCCAGGCATCAGGGTCGCAGCATGCTCTTCGGCCTGGTTGAGCAGGGCCATCTGGAGTGCCTCCAGTCGATCAGCGATCTGGCGGGCAGCTTTGATGGCGAAGAGGCGCATGTCGGTCGCAACCTGGTCGTTGCGCGAGCGACCGGTATGGAGCTTGAGGGCAACATCCCCAACCAATTCGCGCAACCGCCGCTCGACGGCGGTATGAATATCCTCATCACCCTCAATGCTCACAAAACGCCCGCCGGCGAATTCGTCTCGCACGAGGTCGAGGCCATAGACCAGCGCTGCACTCTCAGCACTGCTGATGAGGCCAGCCTGCTCCAACGCACCGGCCCATGCAATGCTGCCAGTAATATCGACATCAGCCAGGCGTACATCAAAGCGGAACGAGTCGTTGAAGCGACGCATTGTTGCGGCCGTTGGTTCCGCAAAGCGTCCCCCCCAGAGCTTATGCTCCATGTCACCATCCTTAAGAAAGGTACGGTTTCGGCTGCGCCAGCTTGACCCTCTGGCGCTACCAGGGTTGGGTTGGGTTGGGTTCTTTTGCGGAGGGCTGCGCCCTCCACACCTCCCGCCGTTTGGCTGCGCTGGGGTCGCCCTCTGGCGGTAGCAGAGCTGGGTTGGGTTCTTTTGTGGAGGGCTGCGCCCGCCACACCTCCCGCCGTTTGGCTG
>CAIWUD010000497.1 GCA_903915775.1 uncultured Chloroflexota bacterium
CCGCTGAGGCTAATGCTCAGCTCGGGGCGGAGGAGCGTGGTGGTCAGGCTGGCGCTGTTGTTGCTCGTATCCGCGGGGCGCTCAAGGCTGCTACTGCTGAGGCTGGCGCTCAGGGACTGTGCCCAACTGGTGGCGGTCGCGGGCGAGAAGCTCGTCGCCGCACGCAGCGCCAGGCTGATCGTGCCGTTGGCAGCTGCAGCGAGGGTGCCAAGATCCCAGCGCAGGGTCTGACCACTCACACTGCTCGCGGCGGGCGTCGCACTGACTAGGCTCAAGCCGGAGGGCAGGGTGAGGCTGAGTTGCGCGGTAGTCGCACTCGCACTCCCACTGTTGCGGTAGCCGAGGCTGTAGCTCCCCGTGGCCCCTGCCGCCAGGGTGGCCGCGCCGCTCATGCTGACCGCAGGATCGGCCCAGAGCAACCCTAGATCCCACTGCTTCTGGACACTGTTGTGACCCAGTGCGATCGCATGAATACAGCTACCCGTCGTTTCATCCGCATCGCTATCGATAGCCCGATCGGCACCCCGGTTGCGGAGGGTCATTTTATAGAAACTTGGGAGGTAAAAGCAGACGCGGTAGATCCCTGCTGGGAGTGCCGCAAAGCGGTAGTATCCCTGTGCATCGGTTATTGTTGATCTGAGAGGAGGCATGATCGCCCCGGAAGCACTACTATCCGCTTCTAGGTGTACGCTCACCCCCTGCAACCCCAGTTCGCCCGCCTGCTGAATACCGTCACCATTCCCATCAGCCCAGATCCAGTCACCGATGCTACTATTCGACGTAGCTAGCGTGAGACCGATATCGTAGCTCCGCTCGTCTACCGAGCGCCATGGTGCACGAATGGTAGAGGAGGTGACTGCAGGACTTCCCGGTGGAACAAACTCGATCAGCCCCCTGACGCTATCCATATTGCTGTCACTAGTGGGATCACTCCCCTGGCGACTAGGCGTCAGCCGATAGCCCATATTGCTGAGTGTTTGCAGCGTTACTCCGCTACTCAGCCATGAAGGTAGGGTACGGGCAATGCGTATTCCCACTGGCGTATTTGGTGGTACAGCGAAGAGGTAGCGCCCCTGACTATCAGTACGGAGGGTGGCGATTGCTGGTGCAGTTGCCACATCGAGAGCTACACCACGCGTCGCGCGAAACGCCTCCAGCACCAGGTTGGCCATCCCAGCCGTTTCAGCAGACCTGCGCATACCATCTCCGTCACTATCGATCCAGGCCCGCCCCCCCACGAGGGCATAGCTACAGAGGAGCTCCAGATCACCGAGGTTATTCGCCTTCACAGGTATCCATGTAGCCTGTCCAACCACGATAGGCCGAGCGGTCGCCACCTGATCTGCTCCGGCACCCTCTGCATACGCAAACATGCGTACCTCCTGAATACCCACCCCACCCAGACTGGTCGTCGCCAGCGTCGAGCCGACAGCATCAACCGTTGTCCGGTCGTTCAACACGGTGGCGAGACCACCCATATGGTTCTCGACATGGGCGCGTGAGATGGGATTGCCATACGCATCCACCGGCAAGCGGAGTGTCTCAGGAAGTGTGGGGTGTAGGCTACTATCTTCGTAGCGCTCACCACTTACCAGTGTCCAGTTTCCATTGCTAAAGCGAAAGAAGAGCGTATCACCCTGTGC
>CAIWUD010000498.1 GCA_903915775.1 uncultured Chloroflexota bacterium
ACATCCCCGTCTACCTCGGCGTCACGGGGCCCAAAGCCCTCGAGCTCGTTGGCGAGATCGCCGATGGGGCGATGCTCAACGGGTTTCTACCACCGGCCTACGTACAGCGTGCGGCGGACGTGATCGCGGTAGGTGCGGCGCGCACCGGCCGTGATGTCGCGACAATCGACATCTCGATGGCGGTGATCACGTCGGTCGACGCCGATGGAGCACGGGCCCGCGATGCCGTGCGCCCCTTCGTCACGATGTACATGACCCGCATGCCCAATATCGCCGCTGAGATGGGCTTCGACGACGAGCAACTGAGTCGCGTACGCCTAGCCGTGGCCGAGGGTGGGATCGAGGCTGGGCTGCCCTACGTCTCTGATGAAATGGTTACTGCGGTGACGGTCGCTGGCACCCCAGATGAGTGCCGTGCGCGCATCGCCGACTATCGGGCCGCCGGGGTTGGTCTACCTATCCTCTTCCCCGTCGGTGATATACGGCGTGCGATCGCGTTGATGCGTGAGTCCTAGGGGCGCAGGTGATCCTCGCTCCCAGATGAATCCACAAGGGCAGCTGCCCTCACTCCCAGGAGAACGGAGAAGAGTAGTATGAAGTTAATTGGCGTTGATATCGGTGGTACCTTTACCGATCTAATCCTAGCCGATGTGGCCCAGGGTTCGGTCTGGATCCATAAGGTACCAACCACCACGAATGATCCTTCGGTCGGTATGGTTCAGGGTGTGCTGGAGCTCTGTAGCCAGGCGCAGGTCACCCCCGGTGAGGTTGATCAACTCTTGCACGGCACCACGATCGCGACGAATGCGCTGCTTGAGCATAGGGGTGCCACTGTCGGCATGATCACCAATAAGGGCTACCGGGATATCATCCATATCGGGCGCCACCAGCGACCACTGCACTACTCGATCATGCAGGAGATCCCTTGGCAAGATCGCCCACTCGTGCGGCGACGCTACCGGAAGGTGGTCGATGGACGCCTCGGTTCGCGGGGGCAGGAGTTGACGCCACTCAACGAGGACGAGGTACGCCAGGTAGTGCGCGAACTGAAGGAGGATGGTGTCTTAAGTATCGCTGTCTGCTTCCTCTTCTCGTACGTGAATGATGCCCATGAGGAACGAGTGCGGGCGATCATCGCTGAGGAGTACCCAGAGGCGTTTGTGAGCACCTCTGCCAGTATCTTCCCCCAGTTCCGTGAGTTTGAGCGCTTCACTACTGCAGCGATCAATGCGTTCGTTGGCCCGAAGGTGCAGAGCTACGTGCACAACCTGGTCACACGGCTGCGCGAGGCTGGGCTGACCGCATCACCCCACCTGATGCGCTCGAATGGGGGCGTCGCAACCGCCGAGATGTCGGCCTCTAAGCCGGTGACGCTGCTCCTGAGCGGTCCGGCAGCCGGGGTCTTGGGCGGTGCTTGGGCTGGGCGGCTCGCCGGCCGTGAGCAGTTGATCACCTTTGATGTGGGCGGTACGAGTGCCGACATCGGCATTGTGACTGCACGTGGGTTTGTTGAGGCGAGTGCACGCGATACCTGGATCGCCGATTTCCCGGTCATGGTGCCCACGATCGATATTCATACCATCGGTGCCGGCGGCGGCTCTATTGCTTATGTCGACTCGGGCAACGCCTTCCGCGTGGGGCCACGGAGCGCCGGTGCACAGCCAGGGCCGGCCTGCTACGGCAAGGGTGGCCAGGAGC
>CAIWUD010000499.1 GCA_903915775.1 uncultured Chloroflexota bacterium
CTTCAGGTCGACTACCTCTTTGCAACCTGGAAGATCGGGCAAGTGGGCTACTTCCGCATGTCTGAGCAGTTTGGTGGCAGGAACTACCCGGCCAACATTGGCCGAGCCAAAGAGCTCGCCCCCGAATCGACCTTCTGCTGCTACGTTCTCAGCACCACGCCGCTACGCATCCCGCGCTGGGTGCGAATGGGCAAATGGCACAGCAAGCTACTCATCGAGAGTGAAGAGCTTGCCCTACGGGAAGCGCGTGGCAGCTACGTCGCTGCCACACCGCTCAACCCGCTCGACGTGCCAGCGGGGGTGCTCCACGCATTCGACATCATCTCGATGCCACCGGTGAGCCTCGTCGCCAATGCGCGCTGTGCTGGGCCACACTACGTCACCGCAACGGGGCAGGGCCTCCCCAGCGGCATGGTCTACAGCGTTCCAGCTTCGTGAGGTACCAACAGCCTATGGACGAACTTCCTGATCTCTTCGCCTTCGTGATTGAACTTCACCCACCCGAGCGTTCAGCGCCACGCCCCCAAGGGCATGGCGCTCAGGCCCTCTTCCTCAACCTCGTACGGCAGGTCGATCCGGTCACATCGGAGCTCCTCCATGCCGATGCGCCGAGCAAACCCTACACCGTAGGGCTACTCCCAGCGCAGCGCGGGCGCCAGACCATCGAGCTTCGTGTCTCACTCCTGCGCACCGAGCTCTTCCAGACCTTTGTCCAGGCGCTGCTACGCCAGACTCCTGGTGCTGCCACCCTCCGGCTAGGCCAGACGAATCTGCGCCTTGGCGACGTCATCGGCACCCCTCCCCCGACAGGCCACCCATGGGCCGGCTACAGCTCATGTGCCGAACTCAGCAGTCGTGCCGTACCGAGCCCAACCATTACCCTCGAATTTGCCACCGCAACGGCCATTGGCCAGGGTGAACGCCCAGACGGTCGACCACGGCTAGGGATCCTACCCGACCCCAACCTCATCTTCCCCAGCCTAGCCCGACGCTGGAACGAACTCGCACCCCCAGCACTCGCCCTCGATCTCGACGCCGTGCGTAGTGCTGCCAGTGACACCCTGATAACCCGTTACCAGACCGAGTCGGTCGAGATCAGCCTGGGCAAGGGGCCCCAGAAAGGGTTCATCGGCAGTGTCACCTACGAACCACCAGCGCAACCGGAAGCATCGCGTCTCCTCGCACTCCTTGCCAACGCAGCCCTCTTCCTTGGCGTTGGCATGAAGACAGCGCGTGGTATGGGGCTCTGCCGCCGAGTAGGAGGAGCGGCATGAGCGGTATGAGCGCACAACCCGACTTCATTCCGCTGGCAATGCTCAACGCACTCGCGTACTGTCCACGCCGCTTCGGCTACGAGTTCATCCAGGCCGAGATGCTGCTGAACGAGCATGTCGTTGAGGGACTCCTACGCCACCAGGGGGTTGACCTTGGTGGGAGCGCCTGGAACGGCGAAGCGGTGCAAGAGCGGCGCGTCTATGTCTGGAGTGAGCGACTACGAGTAGCCGGATTCTGTGATCTCGTCGAAAGCCGTGGGGGTGAGCACTACCCCATCGAATATAAGAATGGCCGTCCGGGGCGTTGGCACAACGACCATGTACAGCTCTGTGCGCAGGCACTCTGCCTTGAGGAGCGCAGCGGAGTGCGGATCGAACGGGGCTACATCTTCTACTTTGCCACACGACGGCGCGAAGAGGTCGTCTTCGGCGCTGAGCTCCGCACTGCTACCGAGCGCGTAGTAGCCGAAGCCCATCGATTAGCAGCAACCGGAGAGCTTCCACCGCCGATTGATCATCCGGCCAAGTGCCGTGAATGTTCGCTTGAACCGATGTGTCTCCCCAACGAACTGCAGCTCCTCCGCACTGCCCCTGCTTGGGAAGGAGACGCCTCATGAATGAGAGCCTTAGCGAAGGTGTAGAGATCTGTATGGCAACACTCTACCTTACCGAACAGTACAGCCTCGTAAAACTCGAGGGCGAAGCACTACGGGTCCAGCCCTCGGGTAGTCGGGCGGGGCAAGTGGTACGAGTACCACTCAATAAAATTGAGCAGATCATGGTCATCGGCGACGTCACGCTCACCACCCCGGCGCTGCACGAGCTCCTCGTACGACGGATCCCAGTACACTACTTAACCGTGTACGGACGCTCTTGTGGTGCCCTTGTTGGTGACTGGGGCAAAAATAGCGGGGTGCGTCTGGCACAGTACGCATTCTGTCGTGACAGCACGCGCAGCTTTGCCGTAGCGCGTGCGTGCATTGCCGGCAAACTCCTGAACATGCGCACGCTCCTCCTGCGTTATGCACGGGCACGAGACGATGGGGAGGAGCTTCTCGATGCAGCACAAACCATCAAGCGCTGCCTCCGCGAGCTTGCAAAGCTCACTCCACCCACCGACACGAGTGACCGCATGCATGGCTTAGGGCCACTCTTGGGCCTTGAAGGGAGTGGCAGTTCCGCCTACTACGGTGTGTTCGGAAAGCTGCTCAAAGGGGAGTGGAGCTTTCCGGGGCGTGTCAAGCGTCCTCCAACTGATCCGATCAACGCACTCCTCTCTTTTGGCTACACCCTCCTCACCAACCAGGTCGTCTCACTCGTTCATGCCGTCGGGCTCGATCCCGGTTTGGGTGTACTCCACCAACCAGGCTTTGGTAAACCAGCCCTCGCACTCGACCTCGTTGAATGTTTTCGCCCCATTATTGTCGACTCGATCGTCGTCACCATGATCAACACCGGCCAGATTGGGGGCGAAGACTTTGAAGCTGAGCTCGGGGCCTATCGCCTAAAAGACAAGCCACGGCGCACCTTCCTCGAAAAGTTTGAAGCACGCATGAGCGAGGTGGTGCAGCACCCCCTCTTCGGCTATCGCGTCAACTACCGACGCTGTGTTGAACTTCAGGCGCGAATCTTCGCCAAACACGCCCAGGGCGAGGTAGAGCGCTATATCCCCTTCACCGTACGTTAGCTGCAAGTTCAACCCTGCACAGCACGAGAGGTATGGTGAAGGTATACAGCTCACGCCCAAAAACCCTCAGCAGTAAACGGAACAGAATCAGCGAAACGACGTAGCAAACCAGATCAGGACAACAGCAGCATGGGAGCGAGTGAAAACACCCTCCTCTACGTGGTCACCTACGACATCTCGGACAACAAACGACGTACACGAGTGCATAGACTACTCTGTGGCTACGGGGCGTGGACACAATACTCACTCTTCGAATGTTGGCTCACACGGCGACAACTCCTAGAGCTACGTGCCAAACTTGGATCAACTCTGCAAGCAGATCGCGACAGTGTCCGGCTCTACCCCATCTGTGGCACATGCCAGCGAGGCGTCATAACTGTTGGAGGATCACCGCCATCAGAAGCCGTCACCGTCATTCTCTAGATCGGTCTGAAGGCGAGTACACCGTTGCTTCACCATCCCGCGGGAGGTACGGGATGGCAGCGCTAAAACATTGTGGAAGCGTGCCTCAGGCCCGTGCTGAGGCACCGGAACACCTTTTCAGCCCCGGTATGGACGAAGCACCAGGCGAGCATAGCCATATACAGATCGGCCAACAGGGGAGATGATAGCCATCGCACCGCGATCGAGCAGCGGAGCATGGGGTAAAAACCCGGGAGGTGCTCGCATGAGCCTATTGCTGATACTAGTGCGATCGGGCATGTGGTATAATCCGATTATGGGGTCTCGTGAGCCTAACCGGTGGCTTAAGCGGCACCACTGCTCGATCCAGGGCCTGTTTACGGCTTCCTGGTGCCGTTGTAGAGAGCGGACTTCGAAACAGCACAAATCCGCTTGGCGGATTGAAACA
>CAIWUD010000500.1 GCA_903915775.1 uncultured Chloroflexota bacterium
GCCTCGGCCTGGTCGTCGCCCTGCTTGGGGCTACCACCACGCGCCCACACCCCCTCTTTAGCCCCCCTGCCCGGGCAATTGCGAGTGTCTTCCGCAACATCGATGTCTCGGCGTGGGCGCTGATCCTGCTCTTCTCCTTTGGCCAGAGTGCGTTTACCGGTTACTTCGCTATCTTCTTCGTTACCTTCGGTTTCATCGTGCGTGTGATGATCGAGACCATTGATGAGATTGGTACGGAAGCGGTGGAGGCCCTGCGTGCTACTGGTGCGAGCTACATCGCGATCATTACGCAGAGCGTCATCCCCGCCTGCTTGCCCCAACTCATCAGTTGGGTGCTCTTCATGATCGAAACCAATATCCGCAGCGCTACGCTGGTCGGCATCCTCACGGGAACGGGAATCGGTTTCTCCTTCGATCTCTACTACAAAAGTTTCAACTACAACGCAGCCAGCCTGGTCGTGATCGTGATCGTGGTCGCGGTTCTACTCATTGAGGCACTCTCAAATACTGTGCGAAGGGCGGTGCTCTGATGCGCTCCGTCAATACCTCACGCCCTATCCGTGTACGTCCGCTCACTCGGGCCAATCTGAGTATTCAGGCTACCCTAATCGTCCTGGCCCTGCTGACGATCTACAGCCTGACCACCTTCGATACGCGTGAGATCGATCTGGGGCAAGCGACACGCGACATGTTCGACAACTTTCGCCTACTCCTGCTTGAACCGCGCCTCAAGAATCTCACCGTGCTTGAGCTACTCCGTCAACTCCTCCTGACGGTTGCCCTCGGCCTGCTGACAACAATCTTTGGAGCGGTGGTTGCCCTCTTTCTTGGCCTCCTGGCTGCCCAGAATCTGGCTCCACGCTGGTTGACAAACTTGATCAAAGCAGTGACCGCCTTTGTTCGCGCCGTACCAACGGTTCTCTGGGTGCTCTTCTTCGCGGTTTCGGTTGGGTTGGGCAGTGTCGCCGCAGTCGTTGGGATGACCTTTCACTCCGCCGGCTACCTGATCAAGGCCTATTCGGAGACCTTTGAAGAGCTCGATGTTGGTATCCTGGAGGCCCTGCGTGCGACCGGTGCCGGTTGGTGGCAGACCATCTTCCAGGCGGTGCTACCTTCCACCGCATCAGCCCTACTCTCGTGGACCTTTGTCCGCTTCGAGATCAACTTCTCGACTGCGATCGCGATGGGCGCCACCGCCGGCGCTGGTGGGATTGGCTTCGATATGTTTATGGCCAGTGGCTTCTACCTCGATCTGCGCGAACTCGGCGCTTTCACCTATGCCATCCTGGCCTTCGCCATCATGCTAGAATGGGCGGCAACACGCTTCAAAGCTACCCTGGGATCGAAGCGCACACTCTAAGGGCAGAAGACGATGTACAGCACGTCCCACATTCTCAGCTGCAGCCCCGCCCACCTCGTGGTCGATCTGGCGGAACAGCTCCTCGCACGCTACCCAGAAGGGGCGGTCACGCTCATCAGTGGCCCGCGTACCGTCCTGGTGCAACTCCGTATGCTCGATGGTGTGGCCGATCGCCCATTTAACACCGGCGAGATCCTGGTAACCGAGACGCGCCTGGAGCTGAATGGCCAGTTTGGCTTCGGCATGGTGATCGGTCGTGATGGCGAACACGCGACAGCCCTGGCGCTGCTCGACGCCGCCCTGGCACTGCCAGACGACCCCCATGCCGATCTACGCCCCCCTATTGCCGAGCTTGGCAAGGCCCTCGCCA
>CAIWUD010000501.1 GCA_903915775.1 uncultured Chloroflexota bacterium
CACGGGCTACAGGGTGAGATTATGGCCAACTGGATTCCCTGGCGCGAATCGACCTCCCTCGCGGAGGTGGTGGCCCTGAGCCAGGACTACCAGATCTTTATCAATCGCTACTATATCGATCGCCTGCGCGATCGAAAATATCGTCCGACTGGTGGGGTTATCGCCTTCCTCTTCGTCGACCCCTACCCTGCCGTGCTCTGGAGTGTACTCGACTACTGGCGCGTGCCCAAGCGCTCCTACTACGCCCTCCGCACAGCGTTTAGTCCTCAGTACGCCTACTGCATCTACATGCCGCGTACCTACACGATCGGCGAGGCGGTGCTACTACCCCTGATGGTGGTCAATGACGCACGCCGGGCGATCCTGGGCGCCCGGTTAGAGGCGCGTCTGCGCGATCCCGGTGGTGACCTGATCGCTGAAGCGCGCCATACCCTGGATCTTCCACCTGACTGCTTGCCAATGACCGTTGATCAGCTACGCCTGACCCCGACCCTCCGCGGACGTTACGCCCTGGAACTGGCCCTCACCGGGGTGGATCACGACGTGCATCAGATCTACGAGATCGCGGTGGTGTAGCCATACCCAGCGCTCGTGACGCCCCACGGGCGGCGTGAAAGACGCAGCCCTCCACAAAAAACCTCACCCCACCTTGGTAACGCCAGCCGGCCTCAGCGGTGCAGCCGAAGCCGCGCCATGCCCTATGCTATAATCGGCATGACTTGTCACCGAGATACGGGGTTCGCTGCTGCCCAGAGCGGGGTGAGAGGGTAAAGCCCCCGAGACCTATTCCCACTCCGCAGGGCAGGGCCCCCGCAAAGATCCCCACGCATGCTCCTCATCATTGATCAACTCAACCAGTTGCTCTCAGCGACGGTACTCATCGTTGCGTTCTCACTCTTGGCCTACATCGCCATGCAGAATTGGCGCAACGACATTGCACGGGCGCTCCTCCTCCTCCTTGCCGGCGTCGTGGTCGTGTATGGTGGTGATCTGCTCCTGGTGCGGGCAAGTCGTCCTGCGACGATAGAGTTTCTGGGACGGGCCCAGTGGTTAGGGATCGCCTTTGTCCCCGCAGCCTACATCCACCTAGCAAATGGGCTCTTCAGCCTGAGCGAGCAGCGGCAGCGGGCACTCCGTGCACGCCTCCTCGTCTACCTTGCGTACCTCGGTAGTCTGATCTTCTTCCTCCTCGTGGCTCTCGGGACGGGCCTCGTGGTGAGTGGCGAACTACCAAGCGGGCCGGTGGCCCAGTTTCACCCGGGTCCACTCTTCTGGCTCTTTACCCTCTTTTTTCTGATCAGCGCCATCAGTGTACTCGCTGCCATCATCGCTTCGCAGCGTAGTGCGCTTACCCTCACCCAGCGGCGGCGCCTGAACTACCTGGGGGCAACCTTTGCCGCACCCGGGATTGCCGCTTTTCCTTTTCTCCTCCTGGGGGCACCCTCGTTCACACCGACCAGCGCTATTCTGCTGCTCCAGGCGATTGCGAGCCTCATCGTTGTCGTCATGATCACGGTGATGACCTATAGCGTGGCCTTTCAAGGCATGCTGCTGCCCGATCGCCTGATTAAGCAGGACTTCCTCCGCTGGTGGCTCTACGGGCCTTTTGTGGGGGTCTCGATCGTGCTCTTCATGCAGATTGTGCCCCTCTTCGAGCAACTCCTCGGCCTGCCCCAGAATACACTGATCACCTTTGGTGTGATGCTGATGACGGTCCTGATGCCCCTCTTTGTCAGCCGGATCAAGCCCTACATCGATGCGCTGATCTACCGACAGGATCAGGACGAGATTGACTACCTGCGGAGTCTGCCGCGGAGCATCTTTACCCGTGCCGACCTACGTGCCCTGCTCGAGAATTCGCTGGCGGCGATCTGTGGTGCCCTGCGTGTCGATACCGGCTTTGTGGTGACACCTAGCAACGGGAGCTACACGATCAGGGCTATTTCTGGCCCCCGCCACCAGGTGAAGCGCTTCATCACCGATAATCCCCTCAACGAGTTGATGCCGCAGCTTGAGCGCTTGCCGCCACGCGTTCGGGATACCCTGCCGCCAACCGAAGCCTTCCTCTCGTGTGCGGGCTTCTGCCTGATGCCCCTCTACAGCCCTGATGGTCTCTTTCTTGGTGCTCTTGCCTTCGCCTACGCTCCCGAGCAGTTACAGCGCGGGGGCGGACTTGCTGCAGAGACGCGCCAAATGATTAGCCTGCTCGCCCACCAGATGGAACTGGCCCTGACCACCGTCCAGATGCAGCAGCGTATTTTTGATGCCTTGCGCGGCCTCGGTCCCGAGATGGAGTCGCTGCAACAGATCGCTAGCCACCTCGACCAGGCAACACCGACCATCCTCACCACCCCTGAGGGCGATCTGCTCCTCAACCCGGAGTTTCCACAGCTGGTCAAGGATGCCTTGACCCAGTTCTGGGGCGGCCCTAAACTGGCCGATAGCCCACTGCAGAGCCTGCGCACCGTCCGTCAGATGCTGGCAAACCATGGCGGGAACCGTACGCGTGCACTCCAGGCGGTACTGCGTCAGGCGATTGCCAATCTACGCCCCGATGAGCAACTCGATCCCTCAGCCCAGGAGTGGCTGCTCTACAATCTGCTGGAGGGTCGCTTCCTGCAGCGCAAGACCGTACGTGATCTCGCCAATCGTCTGGCCATGAGCGAGTCGGACTTCTATCGCAAACAGCGGGTTGCCATTGAAGAGGTCGCTCGGCAGTTGGCGCTGATGGAGGATGGTGTGCCCCAATGATCGTACGGGAGGCGCGGAGGGCATAGCTCTTCACAAAACACTCACCCAACCCTGGTAACACCAGACAGTCAAGCTGGCTCAGCCGAGACTGAAGCATGCCTAAGGCATGGTTCAAACCAGCTTGACACGCTTCCGGGAGGTGTGGAGGGCGAAGCCCTCCACAAAAAAACCTAACCCAACCCTGGTAACACCAGACAGTCAAGCCGGCGTAGCCAAAATTGAAACATACCTAACGCCCAACCAGGATGGGGGCGTAGTCGACTCGCGGGTGGTAGATCGAGCGCAGGCTTACCACAAACGCCTGCCTGATCAGTGAGAGCTCACGCATGGTTAGTGGTGCCTGATCGAGCTCACCCTCGCGCACCCGCAGTTCAATAATCATCTGCACAATATCCTCAAGGCGTTGTGCACCAGTTGTCGTCTGGCCCGGCCCGGCCTGCATCGGCGCCAACTTCCCATTCTGGGTTTTCGAGCGCACCGTTGCCTCAACCGAGTCGGCGAGCATGAGGATAGCCTGCTCACGGGTCTGGGGCCGTGGGCCGGGGTAGCGAAAATCCTCCTCACGCACGCTATCCTCCTGTTGCAGGGCCTGCTGGTAGAAGTGGCGGATCAGGCCTGTCCCATGGTGCGTCGCGATAAAGTCGGTGATTTGTAGGGGCAGACCAGCGGACTGCGCCATCTTCACCCCCTCGCGCACATGATCGATGATGATCTGTGCACTGGTGAAGGGGTCTAGCTCGTTGTGCACATTCTCACGACCGAGTTGATTGTCCGTGAAGAAGTAGGGCCTGATCGTCTTGCCAATATCGTGGTAGTACGCCGCCACCCGTAAGAGCAGCGCATCGGCACCTATTGCCTCTGCGGCGGCCTCAGCGAGGTTACCTACCGCCACACTGTGGTAGTAGGTGCCGGGTGCTTCGCGGATCAGCTTGCGCAGTAGCGGGCGTGAAGGGTGGGCCAACTCCATGAGTTGGAGCGGTGTCACTTGGCCTGCAATGCGACTCACGAGGTTGAAGATACCGAGGGAGAGAATAGTCGAGAAGAGACCGTTCAGGGTGGCAACAAGGAGAATCGAAGTTACCCTGTTTCCGAGATCGGTTATCGTACCTGACGGTGCTTGCATGAGCCAGAAGGTGAACTGGCCAACGCAAGAGACTAGGGTCACACCTAAACCTGCGAGCACAAATGGAAGGAGCCGATCGGCGCTGCGTGTTATCAGTGTGGCAACCAGACAGGTAGCAAAGAGGGTTGCAGTGATCTCCAGTGAACTCTGCTCGATAACCCCGATCACGATGCTCATCAGTACGGCTGTGGCCAGGCTCAGACGGCCATTAAATACCACGGTGACCACAATCGCGATGGTGGCAAGGGGGAAGAAGTGTGGCCAGAGCTCGATGCTTGGCAGCAGGAGGCGTGCAATCAGCACTGTTACGACCATGATCAGGAGGAGTACGCCGAACGACCGAGGGTGTCGTGCCAACCGTGGCTCAAATGCTAGTGCGAAGGTAAGAAAGCCGACCGCCAACACCATGGCCAGAAGACCGCGTCCAGTCACATCAGCCCAACTCAGGCTCTGGGGCATCGCACCGGTACGCTGCAACTTCTCGATGATCGCCGGGGTAATAATCTCACCTACGCTCACGATCCGCTCACCGGCAAGTACACGCATCGACTGGGGTGGTACACTGTCACGCGATGCTTCACGCCGTAGAGCTGTAGCCGTCTCATCCAAGGTGCGATTCACCCGGAGGAACGACTCGGTGAAGAACATTGCCAACTCGCGCTGATCTGGTGTAAGGCTCGTGGTTGCCAACCAGTAGGTCAACCAGCGTTCACGTAGCTGGATCAAGGCTCGCTCATCGATCGCGTAGTCATAGCGCTCGATCGCCCGATCGTAGATCTCTACCACCTGGGTGCGCAACTGCTCCCACCCAGTGCTATCAAGGAGTAGGATCAGCTCAGCCCTGACCATACTCAGCTCGAGTGCGGCGTTTGGCAAGGTTGCCAGCGTACTCAGCCGCTGGGCGTAGGTCATGGAAGGGTCATCGCGCACACTGCTGATCGTATCGAGGAGGGCAACGAGACTCTGGCGCTGCTGGATCGGCAGCTGGGGGTCATAGACATAGACCAGATTCTCCATGCTATTCTCTGCCTGTGCCCGACGCTCCGAGGTCAAGACCTCACTGATGTATGAGACCTCAGCGGGTGCCCAGATACTCATTGGGCTCGGCACACCCACGACCAGTTGGCCATACTGCCCAGGCAGGCTGATGGTCAAGGCAGCCCAGATCCCTACCAGCAGCAACAATCCCTCAAGGAGAAATGGAGTTAGCCAGCGTGAGCGATCAGCGGGTGCTGCTGGTAGGCGTAGACGTGGCCATCGGATGAACCGATGTGGGCGGGGTGTATTCATCACTTCGTGGGTTGGGGCGAGGTTCGAAGCTCGCACCAGTGGCGCAGCCCCGAACCGGGGTTGCGCTGGCGACTATGCCCCGGCCAGGAGTTCACGGGCCAACTGGCTCAGGAGCCGTCCATCAGCACGGCCCTGGAAGCGCTGCATCAACGCCGGCATGAGTTTGCCCATTGCGGACGGGCTACTCAGGCCCAGTTCAGCGATCAGGGCCTGAATGGCAGGCCGAAGCTCGTCAGCACTGAGCATCTGCGGCAGGTAGCTCCGTAGGATCGTTGCTTCAGCCTCCTCTTGATCGGCCAGTTCGGGACGCCCCCCTTTCCGGTAGATCTCGGCCGCCTCGAGCCGACGCTTAATCTCCTTCGCCATCACCGCCTGCTCCACCTCCAGGGTCAGTGGCGCATGGGCATCAGCACTAATCGCTGCCAGGGCCTGGGCACGTGCTTCAGCATCATGGGCAAGGCGTGCCTCGATCGCAGCCGCCTCGGCATCATACTGCTGCTTGGCCGTCTCAAGCTGCGCACGCTGGAGGGCCGCCCGTGCACCCCGAATAACCTCAACACGGGCCTTTTCACCCGCACGCATCGCCGTCTTGAGATCAGCAGCGAGCTGATCACTAATGCTACTCATAGCAGGTCCGCTCCCTCTCTTGGGTAGGCCACCACGACGCCCGACGGGGCCAAAGGCCTACCATGCTCTCCCTACCTAAGTATAGGCGATCGGTACGCTTCTCTACAAGCCCTAGCCTGTTGCTGGGTCATTGGCCTGCTCGTGCCGTTGAACTGAAGCTGTTCATCCTTTTTCCTGGCGCGACCAAGGGTGGGGTGGGTTTTTTGTAGAGGGCGAAGCCCTACATCCTGTACGCTAGCAAGCCTTACCCCAACCGGGGATCACCGAGCGGCTGCTCGGTGCGTTCGGGAACTGGTTTGGGTTAGGTTTGTCGGTGGTAGGCTTCGCGAGGGGTGCCTTGTCGAGCACCGAACCCTATGGTATACTTTTATTACATATAGACAAAAAATCGTACATCAATGTAGGGAGGCCTGATTGTGGAGCCAACGCCAGACCATCTACATCCAACTCATGGCCCACACCTCCGACATGCAGGGCGCCTCATCGTGCTCTACTGGCTGATTGCGACGCTCATAGGCG
>CAIWUD010000502.1 GCA_903915775.1 uncultured Chloroflexota bacterium
ACAGCTTTTCGATCCCACGACCCGATCTCACACTCCAGTGGGGTACGCCAAACGCCTGTGCTAGTTGCCATGCCGACGTTGCTCCTACTGAGCAGGGGGTTGCGGAGTGGGCTGCTGCCGCGATGGATCGTTGGTATGGCCTGGCTTGGCGGGATCGCCCCGACATTACTGGGATTCTCACCCTTGCACGGCAGGGCGATCCCCGGGCAGCACTCCCCATCCAACAGGTGATCAGTGATCCTGCCCAGCCAGCAATCCTGCGCGCCACAGCGATCGAGTTAGCTAGTCAGTATGGATCACAGGGCCTGGCTGTGGTTGCAAGTACGCTCAATGATAGCTCCCCGCTGGTACGTGCGAGTGGGGTGCAAGCATTGGCGCTGCTACCCAACGAGCAGAAGCTTTTGCTCATCGCTCCGCTGCTCACGGACCCCATGCGTAGTGTACGTATCGAAGCGGTTAGGGCACTGGCGAGTGTACCCCAGGATCAGCTAACGCCAGCACAGCAGCAGAGCTTTACTACTGCCCTCGGCGAGTATGAGGCGGCGCAGGTGATCCTTGCCGATCATCCGGAAGGGCATGTCAACCTGGGCGATCTCTACGCCGAGATGGGTCGCATGGATCGCGCTGAGCTTGCCTATCGTACCGCTATTGGACGGGCACCCGACTTTGTACCTGCCCATCTGCGGCTAGCAACCTTCTACTATCGGAGTGGGCAAATTGCTGAGGCCGAGCAGACCTTCCGCCGCGCAATTGTGACGATGCCGAACGAGGGAAGCCTCCACTACGCGCTTGCGCTGCTGCTCGTTGAAGAGCAGCGGCTTGAAGAGGCCGCGACGAGCCTCGCCTCGGCGGTGCGCCTGATGCCGAACGAGCAGCGTCCGTTCTACAACTATGGTCTGCTCCTCCAGCAACTAGGGCGGATTACCGACGCAGAGCGTGCTCTCCTCCGCGCCTACGAGCTCAGTCCTGCCAACCTAGATACGTTGGTGGCGCTGGCGAACCTCTACGTAGCAACACAACAGTGGGACAAGGGGCTGGTCTATGCTGAACAGCTCGTTCAGCTGCGCCCTGATGTCCCGCAATTTATCAACCTGCTTGAGACTATCCGAGGGGAGGTGAAATGATCAACCATGAGCGGGGGATAAGATCCCGCCGCTCATATTCCCAACACCATCTCGTCGACGCTACAGAGCGTCTGCGGTAACGACACTGTCTACGCGATCTATCTCTATCTGTGAGGGAAAATGAGAGGCAATACCATGTCGATCTTGAAGAGAGTCACCGGTGCAGAGCGGCGCAGCAGTATGCTTCCCCGCTCCATGAACTGGTGGCTGACGCTGGGTCTGGCGCTCATGTTGGTCGTACCGGTCGGATTTCGGGCGACGCCAGTTCAGGCGCAGGCGTCGCAGGATAGTCGTCCGAACGTCGTGCTGATCGTTGCTGATGATGGAGGTTTCTCCGACTGGGGCTCATTTGGCGGTGAGGCCTATACCCCTAACATCGACTCGCTGGCTACATCAGGCATGCGTCTATCCAATTTCCGCGTGTTGCCGACCTGCTCACCGACCCGTTCGGTGCTGCTCACAGGTGTGACCAACCACATGAATGGTCTGGGCACGATGCAGGGTCAGCTCTCGCGCGACTCGATGGCAGCACAGTTTGCTGGCGATCAGCCGGGCTACGCGGGCTACTTCCATTCTGGTGTGGTCAACATTGCGACCCTGCTCCAGGATGCTGGCTATAACACCTACCATGTGGGTAAGTGGCACCTGGCGCAGTCAATTCGCACGCCAGAAGGTCAGCCGACCTGGGCTCGTGGCACCTGGCCCATCGATATGGGGTTTGATCGCTCTTATGGTATGCTCGAAGGTGGTGGTGACCACTGGGGCTACTCTGGCGATCGTCCAGAGGGCGGTCGAACCCACTGGTTCGAGAATGATAAGTTAATCACCCTTCCCCCGGACTACTATAGCGCGAAGAACCATACGGACAAGGCTCTCGAGTTCATCGCGGCGGATCGGGCGGCTACGCCTGGGCAGCGTACCCCCTTCTTCCTCTACTACGCCACGACCATGCCCCACTACCCGAACCAGGTACCGGACGAGTTCATTAAGCAGGAGTATATCGACTTCTACCTGGAGCAGGGTTGGATTGGGACGCGTAATATCAAGCTCGATCGCCTCAAGGCGCTTGGTCTCGTCCCCGCGACCGTAACCCTGCCCGACACTGAGGGCATCCTACCGGATTGGAACAACGAGAACGATCCGCTCTGGGCCGAACTGATGAAGGAGGTCACCAATCCAGTCTCAGCTCCGCTCTGGAAGATCAGTACGGTTGCTGAGTATAAGCTGGTGTTGGCCAAGAAGATGGCCTCCTACACCGCGATGATCGACTACATGGACTACTCTGTAGGTCGGATCATCAACCAACTGAAGGCGAGTGGTGAGTACGATAACACCATGTTTATCGTGATGTCGGACAACGGTGCCGACGGAATCTCTTGGGACTTCAACAACCGCAACTACATGGCAAAGCGGAAGATCGATAACTCCTTTGCGAATATCGGTCGCCCCAACTCTTACGTTTCGCTCAACGCCTTCTGGTCGCAGGTTGCCGGTACGCCCTTCGATGGCTACAAGGCAACGGTGCTCGAAGGTGGTATTCGCTCACCGCTCATCATCACCTACCCCAAGGCGAACATCAAGGCGGGTAGCATTAGCAGCTCCATGACGGTCGTCTCCGATATTCCGGCAACGATCTTGGACTACATCGGGCTGCGTCACCCGGTAGGCACCGGTGTAGCACCCAACTGGGCATCATGTACGGGGACGTATAAGAACCGGACGGGTGTCTGCCCAATGAGTGGGAAGAGCCTACGCGACCTGCTCGAAGGTAACGCTAAGTATGTCCACCTCAATGAGCCTATTGCCTTCGAGCTCTTTGGCCGTGTCAACAAGGCACTACTGCTCGAGGAGGAGGGTGCGCTCTGGAAGATCGTTCGCACCACCGAAGAGGGTTACCCTATCGAGAACTGGCTGCTCTTCAATCTGGCGGTTGATCAGGAGCGTGAGGCTAGCGTTCTGAATAGCCAGTATCCTGATAAGCTGCGCCAGATGATCGAGCTCTACAACCAGTACGAATACAATGTGCGCTTTGTCCCATCGGCCCAGTTCGCCACGACTATGAAGACGGCGCGGCCGGGTGATGTCGTTAGCCACAGCTTCCTGTTCCGCAGCAATAGCCCAGGGAACGACAGCTTCAACTTCGTCTGCCGATCGGCGTGGCCATGCACGATCACCCAGCAGGGAAGTGTCGCCTTGGCACCTGGTGGTACGGTTCGTGTTCAGGCGAACATCAGCGTGCCGACAGGTGCTGCTGCGCGGGCAATCAACACTGCCCAGATCAATGTTCTCGCCAACACCTATCCTGAGGCTTCTCGCAACTTCACGGCGATCACTACCTGCAGCGGTTGCCAAGTCCCACAACCCGTAAATGTTACTACTGAGGAGGGCTACCTGAGCGTCGTGCTCGTTCCGCAGCCTAACACGGCCTCGTTGACCGACGGTGTCGATACGTATCGCATGGAGGTCAGGGGGTATGGCGATCTGGATCTCCGCGAGGTTGTGATCAACATACCCTTCACGCCCGGCTACCGCGTGGCGAATGTCCGACTCGATCAGCGCGATGCCTGGGTGTCGCGTATTGGTGATGCCAGTATCGATGTTCGTCTGGCACGGGTCGATGGGGCAAATGATGGGGTGATCGGTACGCTGACCTTTAGAAGCCCAGGAGCAACGGGCACTAACGCGCTCATTGCGCGTGCTACGGTCAACTGGCCCAACAAGCTCCGTAGGATCCCCGGTTTTAGCAACCTGCCGTTGAACAGTAGCCGTACTCCGCTCACCACGCGGGTCACCCTCGCCGATGGTGATCAGGCCTACAACTTCAATGCAGCGACCTTTGCACCCAATGAGCCGGTCAGCCTCTGGTTCACGTCGGCGGCAGGGGTGAGCACTGCTCTGGTGGCTGAGGGAAGTGTCGCCATCCCGGCGCAGGCTGGCACGGCCGATGCGTCGCGCTCGATGATGGCCGATCGCTATGGCAGCCTCTCTGCCCAGATCAATACCTCAACGCTTGCTCCAGGAACCTACACCGTGGCTGCACGGGGTGGCTGGAGTGGTGTGGTGACCTCGGCCCCCTTCACGGTCGTTCGTTAGGCTTTCAGGCGGTTGTACGCCGTGTCTGGTGTTGGAACGCTCCGGGAGGGCGCAGCCCTCCCGGAATACCCACGAGAAGCATGGCGCTCTTGCGGGAGAGTTGCCTCCGCTCTGGTTCACACCTGCTTAAGGCGTAGCGATCCTCCGCACGAGCCAGCTACCTGCTAGGGGACAGGCCCTTCAGAAGTAGCTCTGGGATAACACAATCGCCCATACCCCGGAGAGGGGTATGGGCGATTGTGTGAGCTGTAGGAGACATTAGCGATTCAGACGCTGCTGTGCCTCATTCAAGAAGCTCATTTCCGTCATCTGGTCGATACTCAACGGCTCCTTGTACAGCACATAGCCACGGCTGATCTGGAAGGCTTGTGCGTCCAGTACGTTTGTCTTCTCAATCTCGCCATCAATGGCGAGCTCAGGCTTGGAAGTTGCCCTGATTACCTGCGGTTGCAGATCTGTGTACTTCTGAATGATGCTCACGATCTCTGGGCTATTCCAGCCGGTGCTGAGCAGGTAGCGTGTAGCCTTGAGGTACGCCGCCATCAGACGTACAGCGACCTCACGATTATCAGCCTTGAGCATTCGCTGTCCGAAGGTGATAACGGTGCCCTGACCACTTGGGAGTACATCGACATCAGCGAGCAGCTTTGTTGCGACGCCGTTGTTGATCATGGTCGTTGCGTTGGATGTGGCAACAATAGCAGCATCTATCGCACCATTGTTGATTGCCACAGGAATATCCTGGACGGGGATCTGTACGACGATGACATCATCAAGGGTGAGTCCCACCTGCTCCAACGCTCGTGCCAGGACAAACTCAGGGCTGCTGCCACGGAGATTGATCGCAACCTTGCGCCCTTTGAGATCGACCAGCGAGCGAACCTCACCGCTATCGATCAGGCGCTTGCTTACCACCAGGGTCGAGGCGCTATTATTCGGAGCTTGCCAGCCACCAGCGCCACCTACAGCACGGATGTCGAAGCGCTGGAACATTGCGTTGAAGAAACCGGTGGAGACGTTGAGACTGGTGGCGTCGATGCGCC
>CAIWUD010000503.1 GCA_903915775.1 uncultured Chloroflexota bacterium
CACCGAGGGTCTCCGCCTCAGCGAGCAACGCCTCAAGGCTCTCGGCTACCCAGTCCGCGGACTGGGCGTTGCTCACTCCGGGTGGCGCCGTACCGCCAAAGGTGCGTACTAGGGGCGCTCCGAGCTCGTGGGCCAGGTGCAGGTAGCGCCGTAGCTCCGCGATGTTCGCAGCGCGCTCGGTCGGGTCGGGCGTGGCAAAGCGCGTCGAGGCGCCGACACCCGCCAACTCCAAGCCATGGGTGCGGAGGAGGTCACGGACACGGCGGCGCCCGTCTGCGGGCAGATCGGCAGGGACGATAGCTCCGTCGAGGAGGCGCAGCTCGAGGGCGACGTAGCCAGAGGCCACAGCGGATGCGGCGGCCTGTTCAAGTGACCAGGTGGGGCAGGCGAGCGTGCTATAGGCGAGTGGGAATGCGTAGGTCATGAGGATCTCCAGGAGTCACGGCGGGCATGGCACCATGGCCGCCCACCCAACTCAAGGCGTGGGGTCTACGGCGCGGTCAGGATCATGTTCTAGCAGAGTCGGCTTGGTCGCCGCGTCCTGGTCGTTCTGCTGTTCGAGCTTATCCGGGTCGTGGGCGTCGGCGATACGGTCATGGAAGAGCGCCGCGACCAGGTCGTTCTCACCAATATCCTGGTACGTTCTACGCTTGGGAACGGGAGGTAGCTTGGTCATCGAATAGCCTCCTAGTATATAGTTCACCTGCACCCTCATGTTACTACACGGCGATTTCGTACGCCAATCGAAGCCGTGAGGGGGCACGAACGGCGGGGCCTTCAGTCGCCTTAGGTAGACACCACTCCAGGACGCCCTGCATAGGCAAGAGCAGTATCGTTGCCCATGCCCCGTCCTGATTCCAAAGGGCTTGACATGTCATGTAAATTACAGTATTCTTTTAATTAACAACGTTATTTTTTACAGAAACAATCGCTTCGATGTCGCCGACGCCAATCGTACCAAACCTGTACGTCATTGACTTGGGTGGGGTGAACGCGTACCTTATCGTGTCCGCCGACGGCCTGACGCTGATCGACACCGGCTATGCTAGAAGCGCCGAGCGGATTGCTCATGCACTGGGCGCCCTCGGCTACACGCTCGCAGATCTTGCCCAGATCGTCGTCACTCATGCCCATGCCGATCACGCCGGTGGACTTGCCGAGCTTCAAACACGTACGAGTGCATCAGTCTGGATGCACTTGCTCGACATCCCCTTGGTCGAAAGCGGGGTGGCGATGCGCCCAAGCACGCAATCGACCCCAGGGTTGATCAACAAGATCATCTATCGCCTGACCATCGCACGGGCACCCAAAACACTCACCCCGGCAACCATCGACCACGTCGTGGACGATGGCGCCATTCTCCCATTCGCAGGCGGCCTACGAGTGATCCACACGCCCGGCCACAGCGCAGGGCAGATTGCACTGCTCTGGCCCGCTCACGGCGGTGTGCTACTTGCAGCTGATGCCGCCATCAATGTAGTAGGCTTGGCGCTCTTTCCTGCCTATGAAAACCTGCTACAGGGACAGGAGAGCCTATCCCGCCTCGCAGCACACGAGTTCGCCGTGGCATGTTTCGGCCACGGCCGTCCAAT
This sequence comes from uncultured Chloroflexota bacterium, assembly GCA_903915775.1. GTDB lineage: Bacteria > Chloroflexota > Chloroflexia > Chloroflexales > Chloroflexaceae > Viridilinea. The sequence continues at coordinate 1,593 of CAIWUD010000503.1, forward strand.
CACCAGCGCTGCAGCCCGTCGCTTTCGCCGCAAATGGGGCCACCCGAGCCGTCGATCACGTGCGACTCCGCGGAACCTCTAGGGCACTGGTCACAACCAGCCGCAGCAAATATGTTCAACACCCATGTGAGGAGAACACGGTATCATGAAGCAGGTCGTCTTCATCAGCGGTGCCTCGCGCGGCATTGGCCGCATCACTGCCCAGTTGCTCCACGAGCGCGGCCACCGCGTCTTCGGCACCACACGCAAGCCCGACACCGACGATCTTCCTTTTCGTATGCTCGCCCTTGATGTTACCGACGACGCATCGGTGCACACCGCCGTTGCCCAGGTCGTCGCGGAGGCAGGGCGCCTGGACGTACTGATCAACAACGCTGGCTACGACATCTACGGCGCCGCCGAAGAGACCACGCTGGATGAACTTCTGGCGCAGATGGACACAAATTTCGTCGGAGCGGTACGCCTGACCACCGCAGTCCTCCCGTATATGCGTCGCCAGGGCGGCGGCAGGATTGTGAATATGAGCTCGGTGGGCGGGTTACTAGCGCTGCCGTACAACAGCGCCTACGCCGCCAGTAAGTTTGCGCTGGAAGGCTATAGCGAGTCGCTCCGTTACGAATTGCTGCCGGCGCAGATCTCCGTGTCGCTGATCGAGCCGGGGCAGGTGCGCACTGATACGCTGGAGACCTCGATCCGCAGCGCGGATGGAAGACACGCCCGGGCGGTGGCGGAGCGCGCACGTGCGCTTGGCCGTCGTGCCGCCCTGCAACCCGGAGCGGTGGCGCGGGTGGTGGCGCGAGTAGTGGAGGCGAAGCGCCCGCGACTGCGCTACCTAGTGGGCGGTCAGGCCCGCCAAGTGGCCTTGCTGAAGCAGTTTGTACCGGAATGGGTGCGCGAGGCCCTCATCATGCGACAGTTCGTCACCGGCCCCGATCTACCGCAGGCGCCGTAACGCTTCGATCCAATTGCTCTATCAGGCCCGCCAATCTTCGATCATAAGATCAGAGAAATCAATGAGATACCATTATAGTATATGTCAATTGTTTCTTAAAGCATAGGTTGATTCTTACTCGGTATCAGTAATCGTTCGGTCTTCCGAAGGCGATTCTGGAGGAAGATCCACAAGCTCATATGCATCCGCAAGAGAAAGAGTACATCGGATCGATTCAATGATAATAATGGAATCAATACCTATGGCTTCAGTCAAAATCCATGTATTTTCCTCATGGCGTGTGTATCGCTCAATATGATGTTTGTTCTGGGCAATGAGAATATACTCTTTTAGGCTTCCGATGGTACGATAATTTTGAAATTTAACCCCACGGTCATACCGCTCTGTCGATGGGGAAAGAATTTCAATAATAATCATAGGATTAAGGAGCGTATCTCTTTTCGTCATATCGGTAAACTCAGGCGTTTCACAGACAATCGTCATATCAGGATAGGTATATAAACCGGTTTTTGCTATTTTAATACGCATATCGCTTGGATATATCCGACAGCCTCGTCCTCGAATTTGGGCGTATATACTCGCGTTTACGTTACTCGCGATCAAATTATGCGCCTCACTGGCACCTGACATGGCAAAAATCTTACCAGCATAATATTCATGCTTGATCATACTCACACGCTCACGCTCAAGATATTCCGTTTCGGTAAGATATGGCCGTGTTTGAGCAGTCATCTATCTCATCCTTCGTCTTCACTGATCGTAATTTCCCAGAAAGTACAATGATATGCGTGATCATAACAGATTTTGCAAGGAAATGCAGGTACACGTCTGTTCTTCCGATGCCCGGCATGGTCGTTTGTGAACCAATGATACCCCCTTTAAGGAGTAGCTCAACAGCTTGGCCGCGTTGCCGGAGGGGTGCGGGCGGTTGGCCGTAGCGCTGACACGCAGAAAACCGCGCGGTGACCGTAGAGTCAGCGGGCCAAGCGGGGCGAAGCTTGCCTCCAGGGTCAGGCTGCACGCTGGCAGGGTTCATGCAACCGTTCCTCACCACCATTCACCTTCTCGCTCCTCAGCTGACAGCGGCTGGGTGCGATCCAACGCTGGGGTCTTCGGCAGCCGCAAGATCATGACCTCCTCATCG
>CAIWUD010000504.1 GCA_903915775.1 uncultured Chloroflexota bacterium
ACCGCCGAATACGGTGGTCTGCACCTGCGGGAAGGAGCGCCCCAGAAAGGCGGATGCCGGCTCCCCCCAATGCTCAGCCAGGACATAGAGGGTGGGAACGGCTGCAGCCAGCGCGGTAAGCTCGGCTGAGAAGTCACAGAACATCGCATCAGCGAAGAGCGCACTGGCCAGGTAGAGGGGCGTGGTGAGCGATTGGCGGACGATCCAGTCGAGCTCGGCAGCGCTGAGTTGACGCTGCACCATCACCTCGGTCGCATAGTACTCGATGAAGCCACGCTGCCCCTGCGGTGAGCGCAGGAACGCACGCCAAGCCCCGGCAATATCGTCGAGTGGCCCTTCGACCCACGCCTCAGGATCGACCGAGAGCGGCTTGGGGGACATATCGATCCCAATTGCTGCCTTGAGGGCAGTGGTACCGGCATGCTGGACATAGCCGAGCATGTCGAGTGTACCGGTCGACCAGCCGACGAGGACGAGATCACGCAGCTCGAGTGCATTGGCGAGGGCTGCAAGATCGGCACCGTGGGTCGTGTAGTCGTTCCCAAGCGGCGTTTTAGTCGAGCGACCCTGGCTGCGCGGGTCGACAAGAATCACGCGGTGGTTCTGCGCAAAGTGGGCCGCTTGATGTTGAAACACCTCTGTGGTGAAGGTCCAACCAGGAACGAAGAGGATCGGTGAACCGCTACCATACTCTTCGTAGTAGAGCTCAACACCTGGGGCAACTTCCAGATAGTGACCGGATGGGGTAGCCGTCATGGGATGTTCTCCAATCTAGGTGTGGGTAGGCGATAAGGTGACCACCTCTATTCTACGGCATGTTTCACGCTCCGGGAGGCGTGGCGGGCTACATCCTCCACGCCTCCCGCATGCTGGTCACGCAAACCTGGGATCACCGAGCGCTAGCTCGGTCTCCTCGGGAACGGGTCACCCATCCTTACCCCAAACGTGAACAGCTTCCCTCGTGGCGCGCCCCGTACGGGCAACCCCCCGTGGTTGCCCGGCCGTTGCCTTACCCCAACGGTGAACAGTTACCTACCCATGAACATTGCACGCATAGGGCGACGGCGGTATAATCGCGGCAAGAGCGCGGCATCCACACACAACTGCCGCACGTGAGGCCCCTCTATGTCGCCCAAGACCCTCCAGGGTAAAATTGTCGCCTCGCTCCTGCTTGGCCTTGCCGTTATCCTCGTGATTGGACTAGTGAGCGATCTGCGCGAGGTTGCGCAGGATCTACGCACCTTTCGCTGGGAACTCCTCCCCACGATTCTCGGCTTGACCCTCCTCAACTACCTGCTCCGCGGCCTAAAGTGGGACTACTACTTGCGCCGGCTGAAGTGTGGCGCTGGAGTCAATGCATTCACCAGCGGTCTCATCTTTACGGCCGGCATGGTCATGGCGGTTACCCCAGGCAAACTCGGTGAGGTCTTCAAATCCTACCTCCTCCGCCGTGTCAATGGTACTGCCGTTAGCCGCTCAGCCTCTATCGTACTCGCCGAACGGCTCACCGATGGCCTAGCAATGCTCCTCCTTATGGCGCTCGGGATGACGCTCTACCCACCGGCGCGCATCTTCTTCGTCACCCTCCTCGTTGCCACGCTCGTAGGCATCATACTCGTCCAGAATCAGACCCTATCCACCGCACTGATCCGTCTCGTTGCACGCCTGCCTATCGGTGCACGCATCGCACCGCGCCTGGAGACCTTCTACAAAACCACCCAGGAACTGCTCGACTGGCGCGTCCTCCTCATCTCGACGGGCATCAGTATTCTCTCCTGGGGTTTTGAGTGCCTCGCCTTTTGCGTCGTCCTGATCGGACTGGGGGTGGAAGGTAGTGCGTTGCTAGCCCTTCAGGCGACCTTCATCTTTGCTGCCACAACCCTCTTCGGCCTCGTGAGTTTCCTACCAGGTGGGCTCGGGGTGAGTGAGGTGAGCAGTGTCGGTCTACTCGTCACCATGGTCGCTATGAGCGCTGCCACGGCGACGACCGCTACCCTCCTCATCCGCTTCTGCACCCTCTGGTTCGGTGTGCTCCTCGGCATGATCGCCCTGGCCTGGTTTGGACGGCGCTACGGCAGTGAGGATATGGAGCGTGTGACCCCCGATACGGCATGATCAAGACATACGGGAGGTGTGGAGGGCGAAGCCGTCCGCAAAAACCTAGCCTAGTAGTGCTTCACGGAGTTAGCACCGCTTGCCCCCACCCCTCCCCCAACGGGGGAGGGAGCTGGAATCCTCCCCCCAGCGGGGGGAGGTTGGGAGGGGACATCTGTACCAACCGTATAAAGCAATACCTAGCCTTGATCGCGCCAGACGCTCAAACCGGCGCAGCCGGAATCGCAACATCCCCTAGGAGGAGTAGCCATGGCCTCAATTTTCACCCGCATCGTCAGTGGCGAGATTCCCGCAGCAAAGATCTACGAGGACGAGCTGACTCTGGCGTTTCTCGACATCAACCCGGCTTCGCGTGGACATACCCTAGTTATCTGTAAACCGGAACTGCCCAGCCTCTTGGATCTTCCACCGGAACTGCTCTACGCCGTCTCCTCGACGACCCAGCGGGTTGCCCAAGCACTTACCCGTGCACTGCAGCCCGACGGCATCAACATCATTCAAAATAATGGCGCCGCCGCCGGCCAGACCGTCTTCCACTACCATGTCCACGTCATACCACGCTGGAATGGCGACCAAGCTGTGGGAGCCTGGCATCCAGGGCGAATTAGCGCCGAAGAGCAGCGGGTGCTCGTCACCCTGCTCCGAGCTCAGTTCAACGCCTCATAACTCTGTCTACATCGTACAACCTTGGCAAGGACCGGAAGGAGTTTGGTCGTGGGTAGTCGCTTTGACGAGATGCGCATCTTCTCAGGGAATGGGAATCCGGATCTCACCGGGCTGATCGCTGCTCGAGTAGGTGTTCCCCTTGGTGATGCCACCATTGTGCAGTTCAGTAATGAGAACATCTTTGTGAAGCTGAACGAGAGTGTCCGTGAGAAGGATGTGTTTGTGGTTCAATCCCTCTCGATGCCCAATCTGAGCGATCGAATCCTTGAGTTGCTGATCATGCTCGATGCATGTCGTCGTGCATCTGCCGGGCGAGTCACCGCAGTGATCCCCTACTTCGCCTATGGGCGTACCGATAAGCGGGACCAGGCCCGGGTACCGATCACCGCACGCCTCCTGGCCGATATGATTCAGGCATCGGGTGCCCAACAGGTGCTCACCATCGATCTTCACGCCGGTCAGATCCAGGGCTTCTTCAACATCCCTACCGATGAACTGACCGCGATGCATCTGCTGGTGCGCTACTGGGCCGAGAAGGGGTGGGACGACATGATTGTCGTCTCTCCTGACGTTGGTTTTGCTAAACGGGCCCGTAACTTTGCTGAAGCACTCAACGCACCGTTAGCGATTGCGGAAAAGCGTCGTGTGCAGCACCTTGGCCGTGGCGACGGCATCCATAGCTCATCGGAAGTACTCAATCTGATTGGTGATGTGACTGGCAAACGCTGTATTATTGTGGATGACGAGATTGCCACCGGTGGATCCATCCTTGAAGTTGTCCAACTGCTCCGTAGTAAAGGGGCACGGGCTATCTATGCCTGTTGCGTGCACCCCGTCTTTGCAGCGAACGCAGCCGAGCGCCTGCGAGCAGGTGGTATTGAGGAGCTGGTGACGACCGATACCCTGCCCCTTCCACCTGAGAAGCGCTGGCCTACCTTGACCGTACTGAGCGTCAGTAATCTGATCGCTGAGGTGATTCAGCGTATTCACAGTGGTGTCTCCGTCGATACTATCTTCTCGCAGCGGAACCATCCGGCCCTGGGTCACTAGCCCATGCTATGCCTGTGCCCCGCCGTTGGCATACCCCAGCGGCGAATATGTACTCCCTCATGAAAGTTTGAAGAAACGCTATGCAACACCGACTTGCACGGCTGCGCGCCGCCATGGCTGAGCAGCAGGTTACGGCACTCCTTGTAGGTTCGGCGGCTAACCGGCGCTACCTAAGCGGTTTCAACGGTAGTTATGGTTGGCTTCTCATTACCCCTGACAGCGCACTGCTCTTCACCGACGTCCGTTACACGATTCAGGCGGCTCGTCAGGCGCCGAATTTCACCCTGCGCCAGGTGAGCAACCCCGATCGCCCTCTGCCTACCCTCCTCGCCGAGAGTGCTGCCGAGTTGGGCCTATCGGCGATCAGCTGCGAGGCGGCGCACCTGAGTCTGGCCGCGTACCAGCAACTACGCCAGGGGCTGAGCGAGGGGGTCGAACTGAAGCCGAGCGAAGGCTTGGTTGAGACGCTACGCGAAACGAAAGATGCGAGCGAAATCGCAAGCCTGCGCCACGCAATCGCTCTGACGGATCGTGCACTGGTGTCTGTCATCGAACAGCTCACGCCACAGACCACTGAGCGGGAAGTAGCGTGGATGCTGGAAGTTGCCATGCGTACGGCAGGGGCTGAGGCAGTCTCCTTCCCCATCATTGTAGCGGCTGGTCCCAATAGTGCTTTGCCCCACGCCCAACCCGGTGACGCTGCGATCGGTCAGGGAAGACCCATCGTCATTGATATGGGCGCACGGGTTGATGGCTACCACGGCGACCTGACGCGCACCATTCTGCTCGGTGAGCCTGATGCGCGCTTCTGGGAGATCTACCACATCGTACTATCGGCCCAGCGCCGCGCTATTCGTGGCATCGGCCCTGGAATGCCTGTCCATGCGGCTGATGCACTCGCCCGTGATCTCATTACGGAGGCTGGGTATGGAGCCCACTTTGGCCACGGCCTAGGCCATGGCGTGGGTCTCGAGATCCATGAGGGGCCGGGCTTACGCCGTGCAGCCGCAGGGAGCAGTAGTACGCTGCTGCGTCCTGGCATGGTGGTGAGCGTAGAGCCGGGGATCTACCTGGAGGGGTGGGGCGGGGTGCGGATCGAAGATCTCGTGCTGATCACCGAGCAGGGCTGTGAGGTGCTCTCCCAGGCGCCGAAGCTGGCGTAGAGCAAGGTCGTGGCATTGTATAGAGCGGTGTGGAGGGACGTTGCCCTCCACACCGCTCGCCGTTTCGTGTAACCGTTACGCCTCAGCCTTGGGGCGGATGACCAGCACCGGCACGAGGCTCGACTGCACCACCTTCTGGGTAACGCTCCCGAAGACCCAGCGACTGATTCCACTGCGTCCATGGGTCGCGATGGTGATGAGATCCGCGTGCTGGCTATCTGCGTAGTCGAGAATCGCTTCTGCTGCGGGCATCACACTGACCTCGACCTGCACCTCGTACCCATCCTTCCGAAACTGCTCAGCGATCCGGTCGAGATAGGTACGAGCCTCATCCTCAAGCAGTTCAAGCGCATCGGCGGTGTTCGCCGCGAGCACACCGCTATAATCGACACTCGTGGTGAAGATGGGTGGAACGGCGCGGAGGAGGGTAATCTTCGTGGTACCCTCACTGGCTGCCAGAGCATGCACATGGGGTAGGACCTGCTCAGCCACCGGCGAACCATCAAGTGGAACGAGCATGTGTCGATACATACAGAGCCTCCTAACCTAAGGTGGGTCTCAATACCTCCCGTTGAACGGGCAAACACGTTATGATGACCAGCGCACACCGTCGCGGAGTAGTTCAACCAGGTTACCGTCGCGATCGAGGAGCATACGGAGCGAGCGGCGCAGCGTACATTCAAGTATCGGGCACGTTGTTCGATCACGTATACCATGAGGGCAGTCACCCTCACGCATGCAGGTGCCAACATAGACGGCGTAGCGCGGTGCACTAGGTGGACCATCGAGCATACGCAAGTGGATCGGCTCGTCATCGAGTCCCATATTGAGGCGCCGTACATGCTCGCGGGCAACCCTCAACATGGGATGCGGAGGACGCTTTGGGCGAGCCATAGAATCGACCTTTCCGAGCCACATGAGGTGTGGGCATGTGTAAAGGTATGCTTAGCATACCAGTTCCTCCATAGGGGTGGTGAATAGTGTTTGTAACAGAGTGTTAAGGTTTGTGCCTTAGGGAAGTTTCAGTTTCGGCTGCGCCGACTTGACACGCTGGCGACACCAGGGCTGGGTTAGTTTTTTTGTGGAGGGCTTCGCCCTCCACGCCTCCCGGAGGAGTGTCAAGCTGGTTTGAACCATGCCTTAGGCATGGTTCAATGTCGGCTGCGCCAACTCCCATACGCCGGGTGCGGGGCGCCTACTCATCCACGGTGACGCTGGTATAGCTTTCGTAGCGGTTGCCATCCATATCTTCAGCCTGAATCCCAAGCACATAGTCGCCCGTTGGGGCAACGAATTCCGTGACGGTCCAGGGCGTCCCACTGAAGAGCAAGGTTTCGCCCTCTTCACGACGGATCGTCTCGCCCAGTTCGGGGTTGTCGCTATTCAATTCAATGATCTGGTGAGTGATGGTGAAGCTATCACCCTGGCGCAGGGTAATCGCACGTGGCGCACCAGCACCAGCCGGGCCAGTGAAGCCGATAACTTTGATCAGTTCACCATCCTTGAAGAAGAGTCGTGCAGGTCGTGATCGACCTGCAGCAGAGGTGTAGGTGCCCTCAACCGTGTAGGTGGCCGTATCGTCGGCTGCCCCATAGTCGCTGGTGTCGAGGAGGGCAAATACGATCCCACCTGAGCCATCATCGATCCCGTAGAGGAGCGGCTCCCATTCAAATTCGATCTCTACCAACCCACTATCGCCCCAGTCTGGATAGTAGACCCCAGCCACCAGTCGTGACTCACCGGCATCGATGTAGTCGCGATCGACCACCAGGATAGTGTCATCCTCTGGGTCGTAGTAGCCGGTGAAGGTGTAGATGAAGCCGATCTGCTCACCACGAACCTCTGCCGAGAGGGTGATGCTGTCGGCGACATTCACGATATCGTCCGAGAGCTCAATTTCGCTGACGGTGATCTCGTTTGATCCCGGCGAATCAATCTGCGCACTTGCCGCAGGTGCTTCACCAAGGGCGACTCCGTAGTAGTGTAACGCCAGGAAGTCATCCCAACGTGTGGTGGCGCTGAACTGTGCCGCCACCTGACTATAGACGTCGGCACCTGCCAGGGTCGATTCGTAGAGCTCAGAGACGGGAAAGTAGATCGAGAGACCAGTTGCGCCGGGGCGTGCCGGGCCGAAGCGGTTGGCGATGACCGTTTCGCCAAGGGCGAGCTGCAATGCGTCGTTAGCGCTACTCAGGGCCTCATCCCCTGTCTGCTCCACCACGACGGCGGCAAAGTGGCCGAGATCGAGGTAGGATGGTGGGAGATCCTCGTCGAAGACATTCTCAAAGCTCTGTGCGTAGCGTTTGGCTTCGGCCACGATCGCCTGATCCGCTTCACTCAGGGCGACGATGAAGCTATCGAAAGCTTGCAGCAAGGTAGGCAGTTGGCGGAGGTCATAGGCGGCGAGGGTGATATCGTCACCAAAAGCCTCGGCGACCTCTTCAGCCGAGGTGGTATCGTCGTAGTCAAAACGCTCAGCAACGAGCTCGGCCCGCGCCGCATCATCGGTAATCCGTGTATCTTGGACGATGTAACTCTCGACAATCGCACGGCCAAGATCGCGGGCATCAAGTTCTGGATTGGCACTGAGCTCGCCGAGGAACGAGGCGTAGGCCCAACCGAGGGCTGGCTCAAGCTCCTGCGAGGCGACCAGCAGATCGACGTAGGGCTCCAGGGCCGAGGCAACCTCTAGATGGCCCATGAGACAAGCATCGAAGCCAAAGAGATCGAGACGCTCCACGCCGGTCTGGGTGCGGATCGCCTCAAGTGCGTCGGCAAGCTCGTTCAAGAGCAGGAGGTCGCCAGAGGAGGTGAGCTCCAGACCATCAGGCCCAACCTCCGGTGGATCGGGATCATTCCAACCCCCAGGCCAACCCATGCCATGGTCGGAGAGGATCAACGCGTAGTGCGTAGCCGGGTGGCTGCTCATCGCCCAGACGACGAAGTCGACCAGCGCCTGACCATCGGCCATGTTGACTTCACCGAGATCCTCGACCAGGGGTGAGCCAATAGTCTCCAGCTCGCTATCCTGCTCGATCAGGTAGCGGTGTGTGCCGGTCCAGTCACCATCACCATCAAAGGCGCCCTCGTAGCGATCAAGTTGGACCACAATCGTCAACTCGTCACTGGATCCCACTAACTCCATCTCATTCACGTCGGTGACGATATCCTTTTCCAGGGTTTCATCATCGGCGTTGGCGTAGACCATGACCAGCCACTCCACCGGTGCTGCTGCTACTGCAGGTGGGCGGGTAGGGGCAGGTTGGGCCGAGGTGGGGTTCGGCTGTGGGCTTTCGACGCTTTCAGCACAGGCAGTGAGCAGGAGAGCCCACAGGACGAACAGGGTGGCGAAGGCAGAGGCGCGCTTCATAGGTGTTCCTGAACTCGGGATGGACGAATAGCCTAGGATCGTTCTATCCTGTGGTACCATACCTCTGGTGGTTATTTTGCTGAGCCACATCAGGGGCCTGTACGGTTACCATTATAGGACGTTTGTACCATGTCGGCAACGGAACAAGGGAGTGGCGTAACATCTCTGACGCACGCTCCTCTCGTTAACGTCGAGGAGTGTTGGCTACGATGAACTCACACCAAGCAGCTGAGGCGACCAGAGCCGTGACGCGCGATTGGGCTCGCGGCTACGAGTCGCAGCACCACGAATATACGCTTGAACTCTCGGCAGCTGAGGGGAGGATCCCACCCGAACTGCACGGTACGCTCTACCGAAACGGTCCAGGGCTCCTTGATGTCGCTGGGGTGCCCGTGCACCACCCGTTCGATGGGGATGGGATGGTCGCAGCTGTGCACTTTGAGGCTGGGCGGGCACACTACCGTAATCGTATGGTACGCACTGCGGCCTACCTCGCCGAGCAGCGGGCCGGACGCCCCCTTTTCCGTGGTGTCTTTGGTACCCAACTGCCAGGTGGCCTCCTCACCAATGCGTTCAATCTACGCCTCAAGAATATTGCCAACACAGGGGTGCTCGCCTGGGGTGAGCGCCTACTGGCACTCTGGGAAGCCGCTGAGCCGCACCGTCTCGACCCAACGACCCTGGAGACGTTGGGGCTCGATCGACTCGATGGACTACTAGGTGAAGGAGAGCCTTTCGCTGCCCACTACCATATTGATCCCGCCTGTGCGCTGGATGGTGGGCAGCCGGCCCTGGTAAACTTTGGGATGCGGGTGGGGCTCAATACCACCCTTACCCTCTTTGAGTTTGGCCCCGACTTTGACCTACGGCGCCACCACGCCTACCAGTTGGATGGCTTTGCCTTCCTGCACGACATGGCGATAACGCCGAACTATGTCCTGTTTATCCAAAATCCCATCCGCTACGATCCGCTCCCCTACGCCTTTGGGCTCCAGAGTGCGGCCCAGGGTCTGCGCTCGCTCCCTGATGCACCGTCGACCATCATCGTGATTCCGCGCCAACCGGGTGTAGGGCGCGTGCGTAGCTTCCGCGCGCCGAATGGCTTTGTCTGGCACCATGTGAATGCGTATGAAGATCGGGATGATCTGGTGATCGACTCGATCTGGTACGATTCCTACGTGGGAATCAGCCCCGAGACCGATTTCCGTACCATTAATGTGACGACACTCCCGCCCGGGCGGCTCGCACGCACCCGCATCAATCTGCGTACGGGGAGCCTTGAACGGCGCTTTTTGGGTGAGCGCTGCTGCGAGTTTCCCACGCTCCACCCAGCCGCCGTTGGGCGACCCTACCGCTATGCCTACCTCTGTGCGGGCGATGCGCCTAGTGGTAATGCTCACCTCCAGGCTATCTGGAAGGTCGATCTCACCACTGGTGCCGAGCAACTCTGGAGTGCGGGCCCGCGTGGCTTTGTTGGTGAGCCAATCTTTGTGCCGCGCCCAGATGGCCCAACCAGTGAGGATAGTGGCTGGCTGCTCGTGATGGTCTATGACGCGGCGCGCCACGAGAGCGATCTGGTCATCCTTGACGCCCAGCAGCTGCACGCCGGCCCTGTTGCCCGGCTTCCCCTGGGGCACCACCTTCCCCACGGCCTCCATGGCACCTTTCGGCAAGCGGTGTCTCGATAAGCTTACGGGAGGCGTGGAGGGCGTAGCCCTCCACAGAAAACCCAACCAAGTCTTGGTATCACCAGATAGTCACGCTGGCGCAGCTGCTTCACAGAATGGTGTATGGCAACAACGATACCAACGCAGCGCTCAACAACTGGTTTCGCACGCGAGCTCATCCTCGTGCTCCCTGGGACGCTGCTCCTGCTGATCATGGTTGGCTCAGTGATCTGGGCGCTCTCGATCTCCAAATGGGCACCCGGGCTTGAAGCGGTGCGACCGATGGCGCTACTTGGCCTGGTGAGTGGGGCGATCTTTGCGCGGCTACCGCGCCTGTCGTCGTGGCCTGCCTTCCTCCTGGGGATGGCCCTAGCGCTGACCCTCGCAATCCGGCTCCTCGGGGGCCTGATGGATGAACGCCTGAGTAGTTGGCGTGATCAGGCGACGGAGTTGATCATCCGTGGGCTCATCTGGGCACGGGTCATTGGCTCGGGTGGGCGTGGTGAGGATATCCTACTCTTTGTCTTCATCCTCTACCTGCTTGCATGGGCCCTTGCCTATAGCAGTGCCTGGATGGTGCTACGCCACGGCTGGGCCTGGCGTCCGATCATGCTCAGTGCGGCGGTTGCCCTGATCAACTACACCTACGTGTTGCCCAAGCCGACCCTGGCCTTCTTCATCTTCCTCTGCGCTGCCCTCTTACTCCTGGTCTACCAGCATGTCGTACAACGCCAGGCAGCGTGGGAGGATCAGCGGATCGACTACCCCGATCTGCTGATCCTCCGTTTCCTCTCGTCGGCAACCATGGTCGTCGGTCTGCTCATTGCGCTGACCTCCCTGCTCCCTGGCGAAGTTTCCATCGACCGGGCAACGCAGACCTGGTCGCTGATCAGTTCGCCGTTTCGTACCGCTCGGGAGAGTTGGGAAGATCTCTTTAGTACGATCAGTGCACCGCCAGGCGCTGGGAGTGGTGCCTTTACCACCGGTACCGCCCCGCTCGGTGGGCCACGCCAGCTCAGTGATGAGTTGGTGATGGAGGTGCGCTCGACAGCCTACGACTACTGGCGCGTCATCGCTTTCGATAAGTATACCGGTGCGGATTGGCAGAATAGTGTGGGTGAGCAGGCGCGTGCTGCCCTCGGCCTGGCCACCCGTGAGCAGGCACGGACGCCGCGTGCAGCCGAAGAGCCGATGCCGGTCTTTGAGACGCGAGCACGCCGTACAGTGACACAGACGGTGATCTTGGCGGCCGATCGGATTGATGATCTGATCGTCGTTGGAGGTGCGGCGAGTAGGGTCAGCCTTGCGACGCTGGTGGAGCATAACTACCTCGTCGAGAATGGCGTGAATCGCCCCAACTTCGATGAGACTGCGCTGATTGTCAGTGCGGAGCGCCTGACGATCGGTCAGAGCTATACGGTGACTGCCCTCATCTCTGCTGCTGATGTGACTGGGTTGCGCGCTGCCGGGGATGACTACCCGACCTGGGTGCGCGAGCGCTACCTCCAGCTGCCGGTAAGTGTGAGTGCGCGTACTCGCGAACTCGCTGCTCAGATTGCAATAGCTTCGGGAGCTGGGAATGCGTACGACTTGGCGATCGCCATACAGGACTACCTGCGCACGCTGCCCTACAATGAGACAATTCCCGCACCACCAGCGGGTGTCGATCATGTTGACTGGTTCCTCTTTACCCAGCGCGAGGGCTACTGCGACTACTTTGCCTCAGCGATGGTGGTGCTGCTGCGTGCAGAGGGTGTCCCTGCACGCTGGGTGCGAGGCTATGCTGGTGGGGAGTTTGACGCCGAGCAGGGTGTCTACCAGGTGCGCGAAAATGTCGCCCATAGCTGGCCGGAGGTCTACTTTCCTGGCTATGGCTGGGAGCGCTTTGAGCCAACCTCGGCTAGTTACACTAGTCTGCCGCAGCGCCCACTCACCTCGGCCCTCGGTCGTGATGCGGGCGATGCGGAGCCACTCCCGCCCCCGCCGCCACCGCTGCCCGATGCCGATGATGATGTGCTGGATCAAGGGATCGAGCAGGAGCCTCCGCTGGTGGAGCAGATTCCAACAGCGGCCCCAACCCAACCCAATACCACGCTCCTCCGCACCCTGAATGTGGCTGGGGCGATCAGTGGCCTGAGTCTACTCCTGGTAGCCGCTATCTATGGCTTCTGGCGCTACGAACTCGCTGGTCTGAGCCAAGCCGGATCGACCTATGCTGGTATGGTTCTCCTCGCTGGGCTGGGCGGAGTGAGCCAGATGGCGCATAAGACGCCCCTGGAGTATGCCGCGATCCTGGGTATGGCGCTCCCCGAGCACCGGTCGACGATTGAGCGTATTGCTGCAGCCTATGCCTATGAGCGCTACGCGGGATCGGCAGCCGCCCCCGGGCAACTCTTTCGTGGGGGGCGAGCAAGCAGGGTCAGCGCCGAGGAGCTTCAGGCGCTGCGGCGGGCCCTCCTACGGCGCATCGTGATCCGGGAACGGCTACGGGAGAACGTCTGATCATGCAACCTGCCCTAGTCATTATTGCGCGTGATGAGGAGCGGCATATTGCCGGATGTCTTGCGAGTGTGCGTGGGTTGAGTAGCGAGATCCTGCTCCTGCTCGATAGTCGCACCCGCGATCGCACAGCGGCGCTGGCAACTGCTGGCGGGGCCCAAGTCCTGGTTGAACCCTGGCGGGGTTTTCCGGCCCAACGCAACTATGCCATGGATCGCTGCCAGTCGCCCTGGGTGCTCTTCATCGATGCGGATGAGCGTATCACCCCCGAACTCGCCGCCGAGATCCATGCCCTCCCTGAGGATGGGCCAATCGTGGGCTACCGCCTGCCCCGACACAACCTCTTCTTTGGCCAGGCGCTCCGGGGTGGCGGTTGGTACCCCGACTACCAACTGCGCCTCTTGCGGCGGAGCGCTGCCCGCTACGATGAGCAGCGCCTCGTCCATGAGTATGCCGAACTGGATGGTCCTTCAGCGCCATTGTACGGCCATCTCATGCACCACAATATCGAGACTCTCGCCGAGCTCTGGGCCAAGCAGAGCCGCTATGCCCTTGCCGAGGCACGCACCCTCGCCCTCACTGGACGGCGCATGCGTTGGCGTAATCTGCTTGGTGCCCCGGCCCGTGAATTTTGGCGACGTTACCTCCTGCTGGGCGGCTGGCGCGATGGTGCCCTTGGCTTCATGCTCTGCGCAACCATGGCTTGGCATGAGGTGGTGAAGTTCCTCTTTCTGGCGAGCCTTACTGCGCGGGATGTACCACCTTCCTCTTGAGCGAGGTTGAACGATGCGCTCCATGCGACCATTTGAACTCCCTGATCAGTCGTCGGTGCTGAGCCTCGGTGCGCGGCCGCTCGCCACGGAACCAGTGATCGTGGTTGATGCTCCGACCTATGGTGCAGTGGTAGCAAGTAAAACGCGCATCCTTGCGGAAGATCAGCCCTACTACTTCCAGGCTCTGCCCGTGAGTCGCGACGCGCAGTGGGAAGTGATCGAGCTCCTCCTCCCCGAGCTCACCAGAACCTACCCAGACTACTTTCAGCTCGAGCAGCAGCACGAGCAGTGGGTCTGGTTCAACCGGCTGCTCAACCAGCGGACGTCGTTCACATTAGGCGATGAAACAACGCTCCCCTACCCACCCCTCGACTGGCTGGGGCGCCAACTGCATGAGGATCTGCTCCTGCTCATGGGCGAGGCAGAGGGATTTCTGCTGGTGGCTGGGCAGCTCTGCTTTGCGAACCACTGGTGCCTGGGCGATAAAATTGGCCATCCACTGCTCGCCATCCACGACCCCGTTCCCGGCTATGCCGAGCAGGTTGGGCGCCAGAGCGATCTACTGCTCGCACGGCTCCGCCCTGGGCGTCCGGTCTGGCGGCGTAACTGGTCGATCAGTGTAAGCCCTGAATTGAACCTTGCCCCACGGTTCAGTGCCATGCTTGCTGAACGCAAGGCGGCCGTTACGGCTACCAATGCTGGTGCGTGCTGCTTCTACCGCAGTGAGCGTCAGGTGCTCATGCGGCTCCCACGGAGTGGCGCCATACTCTTTACCATCTACACCGATGTCGCACCGATCGCTCTCATGGCTGCCGATTCGCACTGGGCCGCGCGCCTGCTCCACATGCTCCGGAGCATGCCCCCCGCACTCCTCGCCTACAAGGGCGTCAGCCCCTACGCTGCCGCCCTCTGCGCCTACCTGGAGCGAAAGGCGGACCTGGATGCGTGTTGAGTTTACGCTCCTGACTGTCGGTCTGCTGCTGGCCCTGAGCATCATTGCCACACGGACGACGAACCGCTTCGGCGTACCGGCACTGCTGCTCTTCCTCATCATCGGGATGCTCGCTGGCTCGGATGGACCTGGTGGTATCGCTTTTGAAGATTACCAGCTTGCCCAGACGGTTGGCGTCATTGCGCTTATCTTCATTCTCTTCTCAGGTGGGTTAGATACCTACTGGTCTGCCATTCGGCCGGTCTTCGTGGAGGGGCTCATCCTCGCCAATGGGGGCGTTCTCCTCAGTTCGATCCTGCTCGGTGTCTTCACCATGCTCGTGCTGGGCTTTGATTGGCAGATGGGCTTGCTCCTTGGTGCCATCGTCTCCTCAACCGATGCTGCGGCGGTCTTCTCCGTAATGCGTGGGCAGAGCGTCAACCTTAAACACCGTCTGGAGCCACTGATTGAGCTCGAGTCTGGATCCAACGATCCCATTGCGGTCTTCCTGACCCTCGGGCTCGTCGGGTTGATAACCACGCCCGGGGCCTCACTTCTTGCGCTCATCCCCAGCTTTGTGCTCCAGATGGCGTTGGGGGCAGTTGGTGGGTGGCTCTGCGGTCAGGTCATCGTACAGGCGATCAACCGGATTAGGCTTCAGCAGGAAGGGCTCTACGTTGTCTTCACCCTAGCATTGACGCTGCTGAGCTACGGAGCCGTGGCACTGGTAGGTGGCAATGGCTTTCTGGCCGTCTACCTGGCAGGGATGGTAGTTGGCAACCGTAACCTTGTGCACAAGCGCAGCATCCTCCGCTTTCACGACGGGATCGCATGGTTGATGCAGATCACGATGTTCCTAACCTTGGGCCTCCTCGTCTTTCCTTCGCAACTAGTACCAGTAGCCCCAATGGGATTGCTGGTTGCCCTGGGCCTGATCCTGATCGCACGCCCGCTCAGTGTTGCGGCCGTACTGATCTGGTTCCGCCGCTCGCTACCCGAGATTGTGATGGTCTCGTGGGCAGGGCTCCGCGGGGCGGTACCCATTGTACTGGCCACCTTCCCGCTGCTGGCCGGCCTCCCCGATGCCATGCTGATCTTCAACATCATCTTCTTTGTGGTGCTCGTCTCAGTGCTCCTCCAGGGGATGTCGATTACCTGGGTTGCACGCCGACTGGGGCTCAATGCAGAACCGAAGCAGGAGCCTGAGGCACAACTTTATGTCCCTGATGTACGCCTGAGTAGCCGCATGCTCGAGGCGACCATTCCTGCCGACTCGTCACTCGTTGGACAGGCCCTGATCGACGCTGGTGTCCCCCGTGGTGTACTGGTCGTCCATATCCAGCGCGGCGACACGCCGCTGATCCCAGGTGGATCAACGCTCCTCGATGCCCATGATCATCTGCTGCTCCTCGCCACCCCAGAGGCTACCCCCGCCCTGGAGGTGTGGCGTCGTCAGGCCAACCTGTGCATGGTCCCCGCCCCGGGGTCGCCATCGCGACCAGAGGAGGGTATGCCAGTGGCCTGATCCGGCCCGCTATCGTGTGTGGAGGGCTCTGCCCTCCACACATTAGGAGCAGTGTGCCTACCCCTCCGACGAGCTCATGCCCATGACGTGGAAACCAGCATCGACGTAGAGCACCTCGCCGGTAACGATACTGCTCAGGTCGCTACAGAGCCAGACCGCAGCGTTGCCCACATCCTCAATGGTAACACTGCGGCGCAGTGGTGCGTGGGCGGCAAACTCGCGCTGCAGCGCGCGGAAACCGGTGATCCCACTCGCAGCCAGGGTGCGGATAGGCCCGGCGCTAATCGCATTAATGCGGACTCCCCGTGGACCCAGGTCTGCCGCAAGGTAGCGCACACTTGCTTCAAGGGCCGCCTTGGCTACCCCCATCACATTGTAGTTCGCAATGACCTGCTGGGCACCATGGTAAGTTAACGTAATGATCGATGCGTTCGGGGCAAGGAGCGGCTCAGCGGCTTTGACTAGGCCGGTCAGCGAGTAGGCGCTAATATCCATGGCGAGGAGAAAGCCGGCCCGCGTCGTGTTCAGATAAGGGCCATTCAACTCCTCTTTGTTGGCAAAAGCCACGGCGTGAACCAGAAAATCGATCTGACCGAACTGTTCACGCACCCGACTCATCAACGCATCGATCTGCTCATCACTCGCAACGTCACATGGCTCAATCAGCGCTGCGTTCAGACTCTCCCCGAGGGGACGCACCCGGCGCTCCATCGACTCGCCCACGTAGGTCAGGCCCAGTGTTGCACCCTCGCGATGAAAGGCCTGAGCAATACCCCAGGCGATCGAGCGGTCGTTGGCTAACCCGAGGATCAGCCCCTTCTTTCCATCCATTAAACCCATTGCACCCCTCCGTCGCTGTAACAGCTGTCTGATTGCGCTATCTTACCATGAGGATGACGTCACGTATCAGCCCGTGGGCTGTTGGGTGAACGGGAGCTCGACGATCTCAGCCCTACAGCCTGCCACGCTCAGCGGGGTCTCACCCGACAGGTAGGCCGTACGAACGTAGGCGAGGGCGATGAGGCCATACCGCGGTGAATCGACGATGCTGGTCAGGTCGCCTGCCTCTTTCCCCGCGGCATCCAGCTTCGCGAGGGGCATACTTCCCGTAGGAAGTTCCGGTCGCTCCAGGAGGCGCAGGCCGCGAAGCGACTTCGCTAGCCGCCCACGGCTCTCCATACGGGCGATAATCTCTTGGCCAACGTAACAGCCTTTACTAAAGCTCACCGCATCCCACAGGCCCGTCTCCAGAGGAATATACTCCTCAGAGAGCTCGTGCCCGTACGCTCCGTGGCCTGCCTCAACCCGCAGTACCTCGAAGGTCCCTCCATCGAGTGGGTGAGCGTCAGCGGCGCAAAGGGCGGTGTGGAGTGTCGCGAGGCTGTTCGGCGGCGCGATGAGCCAGCGTCCACCACCGGCGATCGGGCGCGTACCGGTGATGTAGAGGGGCTGCCCATCCCAGGAGGTAGTGGCAAACGTATGGGCGGGGGTTTCTGCTCCGGGGAGACCGAGGCTCGTCAGCAGCCGATCAGCTGCCGGCCCGTAGAGTGCCAACTGACCGAGGCTCGTACGGGCATCCTCGAGTTTCACCTTATCGTTGAAGAAGATGTTTCCGCGTAGGTAGTTCAGGAGTGCAGCACCACGCTCGGGACTACTCACCAGGAGCAGGGCATCGTCCATGCAGAAGACGCTCAGGAGATCGATGATCCGCCCGATGGGCGTCGTCAGCACGGTCTCAACGCGCTGACCGGGGCGCAAACGCTCGATCTGGTTGGTGGAGAGGCGGTGGAGCAGGGCCGCACGATCACGGTCGCGCATCCAGACTCTGCCATACGGCGTCGCATCAAATAGAGCTGCATGTTCGTGGGCGGCATGGTAGGCCGCAGGTTGCACGCGTGGAAGTGTGGTAGTGGGTGGAGTGGTCATCATAGGTTCCAGGTACAGGGCTTTCTTCTACCGATCGGCACCGTTATGCCGTGGGGCGCATATGCTCCGGGAGCTCTACTGCCACTACCTCACCACGAACGCAGACGCTCCCCTCGGCGCTAATCCACGCCTCAACAACGACCTTCCGCCCCTTCAACTCCTTCACCCGGCCACGAATCTCGAGGGGCGTACCGAGCGGCGTGGGACGGAGGTAGCTGACGTTGAGGGCTGCAGTGACATAACGTAGGGCTGGTTTACTATCCATGGGACGCTCGGCGGCACGAAAGGCTGCGGCCGCTGCTGTACCCGTACCATGGCAGTCGATCAGCGATGCGAGCAGGCCCCCGTAGACATATCCGGGGATGGCGGTGTGGTAGGGGCGCGGGGTGAAGTGGGCCACTGTCTCTTCACCATCCCAGAAGCTCTTCAGCTGCAGCCCATGCTCATTCAGACGCCCACAGCCGTAGCAGTGGCTCACATCGTCGGGGTAGTAGTCTTGGAAGGCCATCTCACTCATACGCTGCTCCGTTATGGGGGGAAGAGGGCGCAGCCCTCCACAAAAAACGCAACCTTCCGGGAGGGCCACGCCCTTCACAAAAAACGCAACCCAACCTTGGGTCGCCAGCGTATCACGCCGGCGTAGCCGGAACAGAACCCCACCTAGTAGGCAAGGAGATCACGGGCTGCGCGCAGGATCGCCTGCGCCGCGGGGCGGTGTACATCCTCAAGCGGAGGGCTATAGGGCACTGGGGTATCAGGCCCGGCCAGGCGGCTAATCGGCCCATCGAGATACTCAAAGGCGCCTGCAGCAATGAGCGCTGCGACTTCACTCCCCACGCCGCAGGTACGGTTCGCCTCATGGACAATCAGCACCTTCCCCGTTTTGCGTGCACTCGCCAGAATTGCAGCCTCGTCAAGGGGCTTCAGCGTACGCAGATCGAGTACCTCAACGCTATGACCCTCACGCTCGAGGGTAGCAGCCGCGTTCAGGCACTCCTGAACCATCGCGCCATAGGTAATCAGTGCCAACTCCTCTCCGGTGCGGCGCAGGGCGGCCTGGCCAATTGGCACCGCCTGATCACCATCGGGAACCGGCCCCTTGAGCGAACGGTAGAGATACTTTGTTTCGTAGTAGATCACCGGATTAGGGTCGCGGATTGCACTAATCAGTAACCCGCGTGCATCGGCGGGGGTCGAGGGTGCAACGACCTTAAGCCCCGGGGTATGGACGAACCAGGCCTCATTGCTCTGGGAGTGGAAGGGCCCAGCGCGCAGCCCACCCGCTCCCGGTGCGCGGATGGTCATCGGCACCGGCTGCCCCCAGCGGTAGTGGTTCGTGGCAGCAAACTGCACAATCGCATCGAAGCCAGTGGAGATAAAGTCGGCGAACTGCATCTCAACGACTGGACGTATACCCTGAAAACTCAGACCAATTGCCGCATAGATCATCGCCAGTTCGGCCATGGGCGTATCGATCACCCGGTCAGCACCGAACTCATCGATCAGCCCCTGCGTCACCTTAAACGCTCCACCATAGACCCCGATATCTTCACCCATCAGGACTACTGCCGGGTCCTGACGCATCATGAAGCGCATCCCATCACGAATCGCCTCCAGGTAGGTCAACTCGCGCGTGACCCCACCTGCCGCTGGTGCATCGAGGCTAACCACCGCCCCGTGCAATCCTTGATCCCAGGTCATACACGCCTCCAGAGATGAGTATACATACGGAATGATGCGCCTACTGGGCGTAGACTCGCTCCGTGACGCTGCTACCCTCTGGGTAGGGTGAAGCTTCGGCAAAAGCCTGGGCTTCATCGAGTTCATGCTCGATGCGAGTGCGGAGCTCCTCAAGACTCGTATTGGTGAGCAGGCCACGCTCACGCAGCAGCAGCTCCAGGCGCACAAGCGGGTCGCGCGCGCTCCATGTGGCGAGTAGTTCCGGAGGGACGTAGGCCATGTTATCGTGAATAGCATGGCCGCGCATACGCATTGTCTTTCCCTCGATCAACGTTGGCCCACCACCTGCCCGGGCGCGAGCCACTGCCTCATACGTGGCCTGATAGACAGCGCCGAAGTCGTTCCCATCAACCACGAGACCGGGCATCCCGTAGCCAGCCGCCCGATCGGCAATATGTTCAATCCGCATCTGGCGTGTGAGGGGGGTTGAGTAGGCATACTGATTGTTTTCACAGATGAAGACCACTGGCAACTGAAACACCGCCGCCCAATTGAGGGTCTCGTGAGCCAGACCCTGGCTGGCTCCGCCATCACCGAAGAAGGCCAGGGCCACTCGCGGTTCACCCTTCAGTTTAAACGCCTGAGCAACCCCTGCAGTCACCCCAATCGAGGCGGGAAGATGGCTAATAAAGCCAATGATACCCAGGCTCATGTCACCCATGCCATGCATGTTCGCATCGCGCCCACCACTCACGCCAGTAGCCCGCCCGAGAAACTGGGCCAGGATACGCCGTGGGTGCATACCGCGTACCAAGTAGGCCCCGAGATCGCGGTGCATCGGGGCGCACACATCATCACGCTCGAGGGTCATGGCTGCGGCAACACTGATCGCCTCATGGCCAATCTGGGAGAAGAAGCCGCCGATGATTCGACTCTGCTTGTGCAGAAAAGTTCCCCGATCATCGAGGGCCCTCGTGAGCCGCATCCAGTAGTGCGCCTCTCGCAACAGGTTGTCGGTAAGCTCCACGAGTCTGCCTCCTAACCACACCAGGTCTGAAACCCACCTACGCACGAATCACTGTAACAGTTTTACCCTCAGCAGGAGTGACAACCTCTGCCGTTGTACGTTGAGCAATGGGCGGGCGACCGCGCCGCTGATCAAACATAATCAACCAGCCCGTAGTCACACCCAACCCAACCATGTAGCGTTCGACCTGCTCCAACCCCTCCTCCAACGGGTCACGCTCACCATCACGCCACACCTTCACCTCCATCGGCAGAACGGTGTCACCATACTCTAGCCGTAGGTCAAGACGTCCACGCCCAACCGCCGTCTCACGCTCAACTCGCCCTCCGCCGTTCGCTACCCTGTCGAGGAAGGCCATCAGCACCAGGTGCGGCGCGATCTCATGGTAGGCAGTCGTGCCCAGTAATGGCTGTCCGTGTTGGCGCCAGAATGCTAGGAATGCCTCCAGGAGTTGCTGCGGATCAAGCTTTCCACTAGCAGTCAGCCACACGGGCGTGATGCTCGGCAGGAACGCCCGTGTGATGGTGGCGAGACTACGTGGGATCGTTTCGGCGTAGATGGGGTTGGCGATAACCAATCCGGCCTGCGGATCCATCCGTACCAGTCCGAGATCTTGCACGAACTGGATATCATCTACCGATACGTCTAGCGGTAGGGTGCCGGCAAGCAGTGGTTCAAGGACTGCCCGAACTGATGGCTCCTCCAGGCGAGCAGTTAGACTATCAAGGTGCGTATCCTTGCGCTGGATCAGGAGTTGCCTGGCAGCATCAATGACTGCTGCGTTGATGTTTTGGTGGGGATCGGGAGCCACTACCTCCACTGCTTGCCGGGCAAGCGCATTGACAAGCCAGGGTTGCCCCCTCGTCAGGGTATAGGCTAGGTCGATCGCCTCATCAGTGAACTGCTGGCCGGTTGCTGCGGTATGCTGTTGGTAGAGTGCAGTCATATCTTCGAGGGTAAAGTCGCCCATCGTCAACGACTCGGCCTTGATGTTGAATGGGCTTGCACTCAGTAAGCGTTCACTGTGGGCTGAAGCTAGTTTGTAGTCACGCACATCGCGGAGGCCGATCAGAGCGAGCGACCAGGGGAAATAGGTCGGGCGTCGCCGATACCCATCGCGCAGCTGCCGTAGCAGTGAGAGGAGTGCATTATCGGTGAGGGCATCAATCTCGTCGATAAAGAGTACGAGTGGGCGGGAAATAGAGGTTGACCATGTTCGTAAGGCGGCCCCAATACGTCGTCCGGGCTGAGCCACAGGCCAGGCTGGAGGATGGAGCTCCGGTGGAAGTTGGTAGCTGGCATCATCACGCCACGCATCGAGCAGAGCCAACTCCGCAGCACCTGGATCATCACCAAAAGGGGCGCCAACCTCGGCTGAGACAACTATGGCAGCGTACCGTCCTGCCTCCGTGAGGGTCTGGGCAACGGCGAGAATTGCCGTCGTTTTGCCGGTCTGGCGCGGGGCGTGGATGACGAAGTAGTGCTGCTGGTCGATGAGCCGGGTGAGGTCGGGAAGCCTAGCTGCAGGTGCAAGCATGTAGTGCAACTCGGGACGGCATGGGCCTGATGTGTTGAACCAGCGTGCCATAACACCCTTACTCCCCAGCGAGTGCTTCTGTTCCCAGTATAGCACGCTTCGCCGTGGTCGCACCGTATGACCAGTACCCCCGGCCACCGAGCAGGCGCTCGGTGATCCGATGGGGATGTGTGGAGGGCGAAGCCCCTCCGCAAAAGAATCCAACCCGGTCTTAATCCCGCTAGGGAGAAGGGTGAACAGTTCCTGAACAAGGCTCTCCACGGTGTATTACCCATGCTATGATGTCGCTAGCACGTGATACTTATTCAATACCCCAACGAGGTGCGCTGCATGCATGCACTCCTACGCCTCACGCTGATACTGTTGCCGCTGATCACGCTGTCTGGTACGATCACGCCAACCCGTGCTGCCCCTACTCCATCGGCCTTTGGTATCAACAGTCATATCGCTAGTCGCTACCCCGACCCGAGTGGGATGGCGCTACCCACGGGGCAACTCGCCCAGACTGCGAGTGGCTGGGCCCGTGAAGATTTTCAGCTCAGCCGGATCAGCCCACAGCCCAACAGCTACGACTGGCTCTTTACCGATAATGCCGTACAAGCCCTTGCATCGCGTGGAATCAATATCATCGGGGTGTTGAACGGACCAACACCAGCCTGGGCCAGTGCCGGTAGGCCCGGTGGCGGCTTCGCCCCACCTGATCCGCGTAGCTTCGCGAACTTCGCTTCCGCCGTCGTCACGCGCTACAAAGATCGTATTCGCTACTGGCAGATCTGGAACGAGCCAGACAATGCCCTCTACTGGCAGCCAACCCCCGACCCCGTTGCCTATGCCACTCTGCTCAAAACGACCGCGCAGGCGATCCGTGTCGCCGATCCTACGGCACGGATTCTGGCGGCCGGGTTTGTCTCTCCCGAACCAGCCACGACCTGGTTACGCACGCTGGCTGAGCAGGGCGCCTGGGACGCCTTCGATATTGTGGCCATCCATCCGTACACCGACCCGAAGGGGCCGGAGGAGGGGCAGATGAGTGCAGCTGGGGTTGGTCAGGTGAAGGCGTTGATCGAGCGCCTGGGCGCTAAACCGATCTGGGCCACCGAGTTTGGTTGGTCTACGATGCCCAACGACCGGAATCGTGGAATGATCGCCAGTGAGGAGGAGCAGGCTAACTACCTGATCCGCGGTTCAGCCCTCCTGCGTGCCGCCGGGGTTGAACGGATTATCTGGTACAACCTGAAGGATAGTGATGGTGGCTACGGCCTGATCAGACGTGGTGGCGGCAGTGGGGACTACTCCAGCCTCAAGCCGGCCTACACAGCCTTCCGTACGCTCAACCAGCAGGTGGGGGCGGCCACTCCGCTCGGTACGATCGACGTTGCCCAGACCGAACGCTTCTTCGATTTTGAGCAGTTTGGTAACTGGCGACGGGGTGATCAACCCCACGGAACTTTCACGCAGAGCAGCGTGCAGCGGCGAAACGGCAGCTTTGCTGGTGAGTTGAGCTATAACTTCCCCGACTCTGGCGATCGCTACGTGGTCTTTACCAGTTTGAGCCAGCCACGCCTGCCTGATGGGGCAACCCAGATCGGCCTGTGGGTCTACGGCGATGGTGGTGGCAGTGCGCTCAAGGTCTGGCTGCGCGGTGCTGGTGGCGAGCTCTTGCAGTACCGTCTGGGGTATGTGGGTGGAGCGGGCTGGCAATTTCTCTCCACCGCGATCACCGGCCAGGTCGAGCCATGGAACCGTATTCGTGGTGGCAGCAGTCAACTCAGTTTCCCCGCGACGCTCCAGGCGATCGTCCTCGATAACGACACGAGCAACGTCCGCTCGGGGACTATCTACCTCGATGATCTGAGCAGCTTGCGTGGCCCAGAGGCCTACGGAGTGCGCTTTAGTCGCGCCGATGGTCAGGTGGTCGATCTGCTCTGGGCCACGACACCCACCCAGGTCAGCCTGCCAAGTAGCTCGTCCCAGGCCACCCTGGTGGATCGCTGGGGCAACACAAGCCAGATTGCCGTCCAGGGCGGGCAGGTGAGCCTGAGCCTTGGCCCAAGTCCGCTCTTTCTGACCCATAGCCCTGGTCGTGTGCTCGAGGTACCACCGGCAGCAGGCGATCAGCGCTGCTTCCCCGAGACTGGCTACTGCATTACCGGGCGCATCCGTGAGTATTGGGAGCAGAATGGTGGGCTCCCGGTGTTTGGCTACCCGAAGACACCGCAGCGTGAAGAGTTCATCGAGGGCCGCCCCTACCAGGTGCAGTGGTTCGAACGTAACCGGCTCGAGCTGCACCCGGAAAATCAGCGTCCGTACGACGTGCTCCTTGGCCGCCTTGGGGCCGATCGACTGGCCCAGCAGCAGCGCGACTGGACGAGCTTTGCGCAGGCCGCACCAGGGCCAGGTTGTCTCTTCTTCGCCCAGACTGGGCAGAGCGTCTGCGGGGCGATTCTGGCTGCCTGGCGTGCCAATGGGCTTGAGCTTGATGGCCGAGCGGGCAAGAGCATCGAAGAGAGTCTTGCCCTCTTCGGGCTCCCCCTCTCGCCACCTCAGGTCGAACGGCTCAGCGACGGTCGCGAGTATACCGTCCAGTGGTTTGAACGGGCTCGCTTCGAGCTCCATCCAGAGAACCAGCCACCCTTCAACGTGCTGCTTGGGCTCCTCGGCAACGAGACCTTGCAGGCGCCTTAGAATCGATCGTGCATAGTCTCTACGATTGTAACAGTGAGATCAGCGCTGATATTCCTAAAATTTCAACGCTCTCTACCATGCAAGTATCACGATCGTTTGCTCAGTTACTTCAGAGCCATCTCAAAGAGCGGGGCTGGTCGGCCAGTAGCCTAGCACGACGTTTGCAGATGAACCGCAGCAGTGTTGGGCGCTGGCTGAATAATCAGCAGCTTCCTGATCGTGCGACTACGACCCGCCTTGTTGATGTCCTGATGCTGACCGGTGCAGCACGGCGGGAACTACTCCTGGCCGCGGTCAACCAGGCCCATCTTAGTACCACACCGACTCGGCTAGTATCGTATGAAGGTGAGGCCGTCATTGCGCCAATCTCGGCGATGCCGCACCACCGCAATCGCCATTTTGTCGGCCGTGCCCAAGAGCTCCAGGCGATCGCGGCGAGCCTGGCATCGCCGGGGGCGCTGGTGGCGATTGTGGGGATGGGCGGCGTGGGCAAAACAGCCCTCGCTATCGAGACGGTCTACCGTGAAGGGCCACTGTTCCCCGGTGGAGTCTTCTGGCTCAATTTTGCCGAACCAGAGCTGATCGCTGGGCAGGTGATCGCGTGTGGCCAGAGAGGCCACTTGAATCTCCACGAGCGCTTCGCGACGCTCGATGCCCGTGAACAGCTACAACTAGTCCTCGCGGCGTGGCGCCTGCCGCTTCCCCGTCTCCTCATCTTCGACAATTGTGAGGATGAGACGCTGGTGCTTCGCTGGTTCCCTACCGCTGGTGGGTGTCGCCTACTCATCACCAGTCGACGTAGCAGCTATGACCCGGCCCTTGGTATTGCGCTCGTTCATCTTGGAGAGCTACGGCGTAGTGAGAGCCTCATCTTCTTGCGCCAACTGGTTGCCGATGGTAGGGCGAAGCAGCTCAAAAAGCTTCATGCCAAGCTGGATGAGGTGGCCGCAGCTGTCGGTGATCATCCTCTCGCCCTCACCCTTGCTGGTCATACCCTTAGGACGTATGGGCTGGAACGGATTACAGCGATGCTCCCCCCGAAGCCGCTGCTTGACCCAGCCTCTCTAGAAACTGTAGCACCGTCATCTCGTCCCCACCCGATGCTCCATGCCGGGCTCTGGCAGGCCTTCGCCCGCAGCTACCAACACCTAAGTGGCGATGGTGCGGTGCAGTGTACTGCCCGCATGCTCCTTGCACGTGCTGCGCACTTCGCCCCCGGTGAGCGCATCCCGCTCCAACTCTTGCAGGACGCACTGGTACGGGCGCTGCCGGTTGCCGAAGAGGAGTTCCGCTTAGCACTGCATCGGCTCGTTGGCGAATTAGGCTTGCTGGAACAGGTGGATCACCGGACCCTACGCATCCATGAGTTGATTACCAGCTTCGTGCGTGGCATCAGTGATGATGCAGCGGCAGTTGACGATGTTGCTCAGACCCTCCTCGCCCAGTTACTCCTACCCAACCATGTCGGACTCCCAGCGGATCCCCTCATCCTGCACCATCTGCGCACCCTTGCCAGCCAGCGTAGTCGTCAGGATGCCCTCGAAGCGCAGATCTGTTTCGCCCTCGGTGAATACCTCTGGTGCGAGCAGCAACCAATAGCGGTGCGCCATTTAGAGCGAGCTATCGCCATTGCTGAGGCCTCTCCAGAGGTGGAGCCTCTAACCCTGGCGATCTACCTGAACACGACGGGCCTGGCACGCTACCTCATTGACGCACCGCTGCAGGCGGCTGAGGATTTCCGCCGCTCCCTATCCATCAGGCTTGCCCAGTTGCCCCCTGGACATGTCGATGTGCGCAACAGTCTGGGCAATCTCGGTTTCACCTACCTCTTCCTCGCCGATTACGCTCAGGCACAGCCAATTTTGACCGACATGCGCCGTGCTGAACTGGCCGCCTATGGTGTGGATCACCCCAGTTACGCCCAACTGGTCTGGTATCTCGGCTTCCTCTACCTTGCCTACGGGAAGTACCGCACCGCTCGCTGCCTGCTCAAGTTGGCCCTCACCATCGATGAGCGCAGCTTGGCAGCACCGCACCCACAGATCGCGAAAATCCTCACCTACCTGGCCGAGAGCTACAGCCGATTAGGGGAACTCCAAACGGCACTCCTGCTGCACGAGCGGGCATGCGAGATACGGACACAGCTCTTTGGGCGGAAGAGCCACGTTGTTGCCGAGAATCTGCGCCTCCTTGCCTACCTTGAGGCGAAACAGGGCAACCATGAGCGCGCCACAGGTCTGGCTGAGCAGGCCTTCGAGTTAACCCATCAGATACTCGGTGATCAGCACAGCGAGACACTACTCTGTCTCGAACTGCTTGGCGTCGTGAACTGGCTGAGCGGGCAGAATCAGTTGGCTCGGCAGCACCTAGCGGCGCTGCACGCCAGGCTAGAGCAGCGTTGGGGTGAGAGGCACCGCTACGGTGTCGTCTGTACCCACAGCTTGGGGTTAGTAGCCTGGAGCCAAGGGGCATTAGTGGAGGCGAAGTCCTGGTTGGAACAAGCGCTGCGGGTCGACATGGGCCGTCAGGAACACCCCGAGGCAGCGCTGACGGTACGTGCGTTGGAGCGCATGGGTCTGGGGCTGCGGCCAACCCCAGACGACGTACGGCCACCGACCCTCATGCCGCTGTAGTGGAGGGCTGCGATCTCTACACAAAATCCTAACCCAGCCTTTTAGAGTGCCGCTCTGCAAACTGTGATACAGTATTCCCGTCGGATAATGTCAGACCATGCATAGCGCCAACGACTATTATGAAGATGAAGAAGTTTGATTGCGTACGAATGAAGCGCCAGGGCGCAGCAAAGGTACGTGAGCAAACGGCGACGTTAACTAGAGAACAGGAGTTGCGTTTCTGGCAAGAACGCTCGGAGCAGTTGCGCCAACAGCAAGCGACGCTCAAGGGGATCTGTCGGTAGTTATCCCGTCTGCTTAATAGTTACGCCTAAGCTTGGAGGTGGAGGCGAAGGCCTGGTTGGAGCAAGCGCTGCGAGTCGACATGGGCTGCCAGGCGCACCCAGAGGCAGCGCCGACGGTACGCGCGTTGGAGCGCATGGGTCT
>CAIWUD010000505.1 GCA_903915775.1 uncultured Chloroflexota bacterium
GCCGGTTGGTACTATCGTGCGTTCATGGTATGATCAGGGGGTATTGTGCGGGGAGTGCTGCGAACTGTTGCCGCTATGCGTTCAGGCAACCCCCAACTGGTATCGGCACTAAGGCATGGTTCAAACGAGCTTGACACTCGTATGGGAGGCGTGGAGGGCGCGGCCCTCCACAAAAAGACCCAACCCAGCCCTGAAACCGCCAACCTGTCAAGCTGGCGCAGCCGAAATGGAACCATGCCTACAGGCAATGAGCACATCCACACTAAGGATTGGGCCGCCATGAGACTTCATGCAACCCAGGTGCAACTGACCAAACAGATCGTTGATCGCCTGCTCGGTGTACCCAACCGCATCTGGCTGTTTGGTTCACGTGCGCGTGACGATCTGCGCGGTGGGGATATTGATCTCTTGGTGGAAACAGATACGGTCGTGTCGAATCGTGCCGAAATGATCTGCCGTATCTATGGTGCACTGATTATGGCACTGGGCGATCAGAAGATCGATATCCTGCTCAAAGATGCCCGTACCAGTGAAGTTCCTATCTTTGACATCGCCAGACGCACGGGAGTGTTACTGTGAGTCTTGCTTACGGAAATAGCCCGTAAAGCCCAGGAGCGTTAGCCCTGGGATAGAAGGGCTTCACCCGCTTGGGCAGCTTTCGTTTATTGACGAACGTGCGTGCGCATAGTACACTGTCTGGGAACATTTGTCACATGGTATGCGCTGGCGCAAGCAGTAGAGGATTGGCAGGTTACCTACATGACAATCATCGAGCAACGTGTGGAGCAGGCAGAGGGTCGAATTGACCGCCTTGAGGCCATCTTGGGGCAGTTTATGACTCAGACCGGCATTTCGATCCAGCGCATGGATCGCTCTATCGAGCGGATAGAGCGATCCATCGAGCGGATAGATCGCTCTATCGAGCGCTTGGAGGCTGCTGCGGCCAAGGATCGCGAAGAGGCTGCGTTGGAGCGGCGCGCCATGAACAAGCGTTGGGGCGAGTTGGAGGCTCTTGTGGCCAAGGATCGCGAAGAGGCTGCGTTGGAGCGGCGCGCCATGAACAAGCGTTGGGGCGAGTTGGAGGCTGCTGCGGCCAAGGATCGCGAAGAGGCTACGTTGGAGCGGCGCGCCATGAACAAGCGGGGCGAGTTGGAGGCTGCTGCGGCCAAGGATCGCGAAGAGGCTGCGTTGGAGCGGCGCGCCATGAACAAGCGTTGGGGCGAGTTGGCGAACAAGATGGGTACGCTCGTTGAGGATATTGTGGCCCCAAGCCTACGGCGGTTAGCGTGGGCTGAGCTTGACTGTGGTGAGGAGCGCTTCTTCGCGGAACGTATCACCCGCGTTCGGAGCGATGATCCTAGCCAACGGCGCGAGTTTGATGCGCTCTACGCCGGTACACGCGCCGTGTTGCTCAACGAGACCAAGTCCAATGCTCGTTCTGAGGATGTACGGGATTTTGTGAACTTTCTGCGCAGCGGGGAGTTCGCGCTCTACTTTCCTGAACTCCGTACGCTACCCGTGGTACCGGTCTTCTCCTCCCTGCAACTTGCGCCCGATCTGGTCACCTATCTCAGTCGCAATGGTATCTATGCGGTAGCCATGGGCGATGAGGCTATGACCATCCTCAACCTGGATGAGGTGCGTACCCAGCCGAACGGCTGAGCAGTTACGCGCGCTCTTGGGGCAGGCGGTGACTGAGGGTGCGGTGTGGGTGTTCACTGAGGAGTCCCCCCCCTGAGCGTGGGGTACACGCCCTCCCAGCAGTGTGAGCAGGAACAGACACCTCTTTCGTAGTGAGGGCGCGCTGATGAACGGTGAACATGAGCTTCTTACCATGCTGGCGCAGGGCGAAGGGCAGCATCAGGAGTTCAAGCGCCAGATCGACAATGCGGAGAGTATTGCTGGTGAGATCGTTGCCTTTGCCAATAGCGATGGTGGCGTGCTCTATGTTGGCGTTGATGATGATGGTACCGTGGTCGGGTTGGCTGACGCCGGGCGCGACGTTCAGACGTTGACCCATCTCTGCCGTGATCGCTGTATCCCGCCGATTAGCCCGATCATCGAGCAGTTGTCGCTGGATGGGCGTACAATGCTCGCGCTATCAGTCCGGACAGCCCTCAACCGGCTGAAACCATACCGCACTGCTGGCGGTCGCTTCTATGTGCGGGTAGGTAGAGATAAGCGGGATGCCACTGGGCGTGAGTTGATGCGTATTGCTCAGGCAGCTGGTGAACTTCACTACGATGAGAGCCCGGTGTTGGGCGCCGGCCTAGGCGAACTCTCCATGTCTGCGTTCACGACCTACCACCGCATCCAGTTCGGTATCACGCTGGATGAACAGTTGGTGCAGAGTGGCATGGATCTACCACGCCTGTTATCCAATCTGCGCCTGCTCCATGACCTGGACGGCGAACAGCTGTTGAGTGTGGCCGCCGTTTTGATCTTTGGCGAAAACCCGCAGCGTTGGCTACCACAGAGTCGATTGTCGGCGGTGGCCTTTGCTGGTACCGATGAGGATTCGGATATTCTCGATCGACGTGAGATTAGGGGGCGTCTGCCCACCATCCTGGATGACACCCGCCTCTTTCTGGAGCGCAATATCAGAGTGCCAGCGCGCGAGCAGGGTTTTCGTCGCGAAGACATGCTGCTCTACGACCGCACTGCCCTGGGTGAGGCGGTAGTCAATGCCGTGGCGCATCGTGACTACAGCCTGAGTGGATCGCAGGTGCGGCTCTTTCTCTTCCGTGACCGTGTTGAGGTGCGTAGCCCCGGCCGCCTACCTAACTCGATTACCCTGGAGAATATCAAGTTGGGTGTGCATGCCGAACGCAATCGAGCGATCTGTACCCTGCTGACTCAGTTGGGCTACATGAGTGCCATAGGTACGGGTGTACCGCGTCTGATTATGCGCCTCTCGCGCCAGTTATCTGGGCGCGAGCCGGAGTTCACCCTGCTGGGTGAGGAGTTGCGCGTGCGCATCTGGGCACGGGATGTGGGTTGAGAGCTGAACCAGCTTGACGTTGTTACAGCTGAAGCTTACCATGCGATGGTCATAATGGAACGCTACCGAGCTGCTGCACGCCAGCGTGTAGCCCTACAGCAGCAAGCCATGGAGGCACGACGCCAAGCCGCGTGGGGCGTAGCTCGCCGCGCTGCTGTACTCCTCAAAGGTGACTATGGCGCTAGTCGTGTGGCACTGTTTGGTTCACTTGCCCGTCATGAGCCTCTTTCTGCCCACTCTGATGTCGACCTGGTCGTGTGGGGCCTGGACGAGCGGCTCTACTACCGTGCGGTCGCCCAGTTGCTCGATCTCGATCCGTCGATTACCGTCGATCTCCTCTGCGCAGAAACCCTCAGCACCGATTTTTTATCCATGGTTGAGACGATAGGGGTAGCATTATGAGCAGCCATGCGGTTCTGGCAGGTCGCGTTCAGGAAGCGTTGTGTGATCTCGAACGGGTTGTTCAACGGGCCAGGGAGCTGTGGCGTAAGGCAGAACAACAGCATGATGATGGCTATCTGGACGGGGTCGCGTTGAACCTCCATGGTTTCTACGCTGGCGTCGAGCGCATCTTCGAAGATATCGCCCGTAACCTGGATGGAACAACTCCCTCAGGACCAGACTGGCACCGTGAACTGCTGTTGCAAATGTCAGCTGCTATCGATGGTGTGCGTCCCGCTGTTATAGGTCGAGAGACCCGGTTCTGTCTGGACGAGTATCGCGGTTTTCGCCATGTGGTGCGTAATGTCTATACGTTTAACTTACGACCGCTCCGGTTACGGGAGTTGACGGAGAATCTGGAGCTTTGCTACCGGCAGCTAGAGGCTGAACTCTCCAATACTATCGCTTTCCTCCACACGCTGGATCAGACCAAGCCGTGATCCTCAAGGGGAAACTACCAGGACAACCATGGTTGGGGGAAGCTGATGGCCCAGGAGAAGCGTATGCACTCATCCACACCACATAGCGAGCAACTGCTCGTCATCGAGCCGGGGGGGCGGGCACACCACTACTGGTACGATCTCTGGCGCTACCGGGAGCTCTTCCTTATTCTGGCTTGGCGCGATGTTTCGGTACGCTATAAGCAGACGGTTATTGGTTTGCTGTGGGCGCTTATCCGCCCGCTCCTGACGATGGTCGTCTTTACGATCATCTTTGGCCGCGTTGCTGGTCTGCCCAGTGATGGCCCAATCCCCTATGCGCTGATGGTCTTTGCCGGCCTGCTCCCCTGGTCACTCTTCGCAGCCTCGATCAACGATGCGGCCAATAGCCTGATCGAGAATGAGCGGCTGATCAGTAAGGTCTACTTCCCGCGCTTGATCATCCCTGCCGCAACCATCATCGCGGCGCTGATCGATCTTGCCATTGGGCTACTGCTCCTGGTGATCATGATGGTTGTCTACCAGACGCTGCCCAGTTGGCAGATCCTGCTGCTGCCCGGTTTTCTGCTCCTGGCCTTCATCACCAGTCTGGGGCCGGGGCTCTGGCTGAGTGCGCTCAATCTGAAGTACCGCGATGTTCGTTACATCATCCCTTTTTCCATCCAGATCGGCCTCTACATCTCGCCCGTTGGCTTCAGCAGCAGTGTCATCCCCGAGCAGTGGCGTCTCATCTATGCCCTCAATCCGATGGTTGGGGTGATCGATGGCTTTCGCTGGGCCCTCTTTGGCGGCCAAAGTCCACTCTACTGGCCAGGATTTCTCATCAGTGTAAGTGTTGCACTGCTGCTTCTCTGGCTGGGCGTGCGGCGGTTTCGTGACATGGAGCGCAGTCTGGCGGATTGGGTGTAGCGCTCTATCACCGCAAGCGAGTAAAAATCGCCGTTGTGGTGAAATCGGCGGCCGCCGGGGTCGCACCGTAGAAGGTGTGGCGGGCAACATGTTGGAGCAGTGGCTCCGTCTGTGCAAGGTAGTAGTCACGGTCAGCATTGTCGAGCATGATCTGCCCACCAAGGGCTACTTTGTTTACACTATGCATCAAGCACGCTGGACGAGCGCGCCCGTCGATCAAGATCAGGTCAAAGTAGTCGTCTGGGAAGGTTTCAATCTGCGTGACATAGTTTTTGAAAGAATATCCACGAAATAGCGGGTCGGCAGATAGGTAGAGGTGAGGATCAGCGGGATCAAATAACTCTGTCTGTGCCACTTCCGGCTGAATGAACCGGTAGTCGAGTTGCTCTTCGGTGTGAGTATACGCAGAAACTTGATGATACCAGGTTCGATCATGCTCTATCGAGACACAGTACATGCCGCGCCGCAACCAGTAGCGTGTTGAACCACCGCTGCCATACTCAAACACACGTTTTCCGCTCAGGTTGAGCGCATCTAGATAGGCGATCAGATCAAATGGCAGCCAAGGTCTACTCGTTGTAAGACAGTAGTTGCTTCGGTGCGATGCCATCCAAGCGAGAAGATGTTTGCGCTGCACCGGGTGAGCGAGCAGACGTAGAGTTGGGCGGATAAGGTGCATAGGATGCTCTCAATGGCGCTCCGTAATGGCGCTGGGAAGGGGCTGTCTGCTCCTCCCTGTGAGAAATGTTGGTCGCGGTTGCATCAGCTACTGCAGCAGAGTATACTACGCCGGGGATGGTTCAAGTTTGGCTGTGCCAGCGTGATCATCTGGCGCTACTAGGGTTTTTTAGCCCTCCGCACCACCCGTACGATGCTCAAGCCACTGCGAACCGTGCCCTCTGCAGCACCTATGCCTATCGCCATCCATGCTGAACAGCTCGGAAAGAGCTACACGCTCTACCATCAGCGCGAGCGGAGCCGCTACCTGGCCCTCCGCGATCTGGTTACTGAACGCACTCAGCGCATCTGGCGCACAACCCTGGACATGATCCGCGGTCGACCGGGAGCGCTGAGCGGTCGGAGCGAGGAGTTTTGGGCCCTGCGCGACCTCAGCTTTAGCGTGCAGCAAGGGGAGGCCGTCGGCATTATTGGGCGCAATGGCGCAGGGAAGAGCACCCTGCTCAAAATCCTTGGTCGGATTACCGAGCCGAGCAGTGGACGGGTGACGATCAGGGGTCGGGTGGCCAGTCTGCTTGAGGTCGGAACCGGTTTTCACCCCGAGCTCACCGGGCGTGAGAATGTCTTCCTCAATGGCTCAGTGCTCGGGATGAGCCGCGCTGAGATTCGGCGCAAATTCGACGAGATTGTCGCCTTTGCCGATGTAGAGCGCTTTCTCGATACACCGGTCAAGCGCTACTCTAGTGGCATGTACATGCGCTTGGCCTTCGCTGTGGCCGCCCATCTGGAGCCGGAGATCCTGCTGGTGGACGAGGTGCTCGCCGTGGGCGACGCGGAGTTTCAGAAGCGCTGTCTGGGCAAGATGAACGATGTGGTTGGCGAGGGGCGTACGGTGCTCTTCGTGAGCCATAATATGGCGGCGATCCATCAGTTCTGTAGCCGTGGACTGGTGCTGGATCGCGGTCAGATCGTCTTCGCGGGTACGGTTGAGCAGGCGACGCGCTTCTACACGTCGCACGTGCAGCTGTTGGCCAGCAATGACCTATCGGAGCGCAAGGATCGTCAGGGCAGTCAATGGCTGCGCTTCACCCGTGTGGATATCCTCGACGCCGAGGGGCAACTCCTCCAGCAGGTGCTGAGTGGTCAGGATATTCGGCTCCGTTTCTACTATGAGGCGCAGCAGGCACGATCGCACGTTGCAGTGAACGTTGCCTTTAATGTCAGGAATAGTCAGGGGATGCTGCTGACGAACCTCAACTCTACGGATGTGGGGGAGGAGGATCAGACTATCTATCGCTCTGGCTACTTCGAGTGCCACTGGCCCAGGTTCAACCTGCGCGCCGACAGCTATAGTTGTGCACTCTTCTGCGCCATCAATGGCGAGACGGTCGACTGGATTCAGCACGCTGCCTTTGTGATCACTGTCGAGGATGGCAACTTCCATGGCACCGGGAAGTTGATCGATCGTTCGCAGGGCGATCTGCTCGTTGATTATACCTGGAGTGGGGGGGCGGCGTGACACCGAAACTCTTCCACTCCAGGCCTACCCCGAGCAGGCGCTCGGGGGTCCCGATACCCACGACCGTGGCTGAAGGTATGTTTCAAACACGCTTGACACTCTTCCGGGAGGCGTGGAGGGCGCAGCCCTCCACAAAAAGACCCAACCCAGCATCGGTGCCGCCAGAGTGTCAAGTCGGTGCCGCCGAAATTAAACCATGCTTAATAGCAAGCGCCCCGCCTTGGTGTGTGGGCAGATCTGAGTAGCATGACCGCACTACGTATCAGTCGCCTACGCCACTGGGCTCGCATAGTGGCCGACCTCAGCATCTGGCCCCTGGCTATCGCCGTTGCCGCTAGTGCCGTCGTTGAGCGTGCCGTATGGCCAGCCCTTGCGGTGGCGCTCTTCCAGATCGCCGCCCGTTGGCTCGCCCAGGGTTCACCCTTCAACCGCACCAGAGCCGATAAGGCCATCCTCGGCCTCGCGCTGATGAGTGGTGTCTCGCTCGCCATTACGGCGCGCATGGATCTGACGGCCCCCCAGGTTGCGCGGCTCATCCTTGGTATGGCCCTCTACTACGCCGTGGTGGACTGGGCCCGCACACCGGGACGGCTTCAACTTCTCTACCTCGGCTTTGTCGCGACTGGTCTGCTCCTGGCACTAGGTGCTCTGGTCAGCGTCGATAATGTGAACTTCTCCTTCCTCCCATCCAACCTCGTTGGCCTCTCACAGCGCCTAGTCGGTGATGGCGTCAACCCCAACGTCATGAGCGGCTACCTGGCCATCCTGCTCCCGATCATTGTTGGACCCGTGCTCTTCGCCTGGCGCGAGCTCAAACCCCACCTCTGGCTGCTCCTCCTCTTGACCGTCGTGGCAATGCCACCCGTCTTACTGCTGCTCCAGTCACGGGCAGGGATCGCTGCAGCTATTCTGGGCCTTGCCATGCTCTGTGCGCTCCGCTGGCGCTGGATCCTGCGGATCGGCCTGCTCACCGGCTCATTCCTACTCCTATCGCTCGATCTGAGCGCATGGCAGAGCGCTATCGAGATGTTTAGTCGTGGCGGTGCCCTGGGCGGCCTCGCCGAGCGCGAGGAGCTCTGGTCGCGGGCCTGGTACATGATCCAGGACTTCTTCTTCACCGGGGTCGGTATGGGTCTCTTCGGCGTGGTGACCGATCTCCTCTATCCGCTCTTCCTCGCACCGCCAGGAGTGCTCTTCCACGCCCACAACCTCTTCCTGCAGGTGGCGGTCGATCTTGGCGTACCTGGTCTGATTGCCTATCTCTTCACCCTCGGCTTTGTCATCACCATGGCGGTGCGTACCTACGTAGAGCTAGGTAGCACCAACGCAAGCCTCAGGGGCATGGCGGCCGGGATCGTTGCGAGTCAGGTCGTGCTGGTTGCGCACGGCATGTTCGACGCGGTTACCTGGGGTATGGTGCGCCCTGCCGTTCTCGTCTGGGCCATCTGGGGTGTTGCTGCCGCCCTCTGGCAGCTTACGGAAACAGCCCGTAGCGCCGAGGAGCGTTAGCCCTGGGAGCCATCACCAGCGTCTGGTCATTCCTGCCACTGTTTGCGGGCGCGTGAGAAGATATCGTCGATACTTTGACCTTCGTACAGACGCCGGGAAATTTCAATGTAATCCGTCCGATCACGGTGGAGCAGCGTAAGAAATCGGAGTGCACCGGCGGGTCCAAGCGCTTCATTGAGTGCAACAATGCCCTTGAACCTCACTTCTGCGTCGTCGATTATCGCCGTGGTTTCCATTCAATCCTCCTCGTCCCTGATGTAGTCCACCGGGTTCGCGAACTTGATCGACAGGTTCAGTCGTCTGGCGCGTTTGATCAGACTGTCATCGCATGTGATGAAGGCGGATGCTTGCATGAACACGGCACATGCCAGATGAATAGCATCTTTGGCATCCAGGTTCGCTTTGTTTTGAAACTCATGTGCTAATGTATATATCTCTGCTTCCGGTCCGATTCGTACTTTGCAGAGCGTCGAAAGACGAAGGGCTTCCTGCTGTCGAAGTGGGAAAGGACAGATGAAGGTCTCATCCTGGTGCATGAATGACCAAACCAATGTGACGGCTTCTCGCTCTGCGCCTGAGAAGATCGCCTGGCAAGCTAGTGCTTCCATCTGGATTCTCACCTGCCGTGGATCGTCGAAGCCTCGTTGGAAACAGTTGTAGTCGAGATAAAGGAGTACCACTGTCCACCTCGAGCTGCACATCAGCTAACAGAGATTGTAGGCTATCGCCGTGGAATGGTCAAGCTATCTTAGCGTCACTGTACCGTGGGTTGCCACCGGGGCGATACCTGATTCAAGCAAATCCGGGTAGTCTAAACATCAACGTCTAGTAACTCAACCGTGAAGCGTAGCCCAGCCCAGTGCTCCAGCCGTGCGATCAGCTTATCACCAAGTAGACTAGCTGTCGTCCAGAAACCGCCCGCAACCTCTGCAGGGCAGTCGTAGATGAGGCAGGCGGCGGCTTCACCGAGCATGCGAGCAGTGGAACCGTAGCCAGGGTCACGGTCACCCGTCACCGTGACCCCAATCAGCGCACCGTTGTTGGTACGCCCGTAGAGTTGGAGCGCAAAGCTGCCACGCTGTTGAGCAACTTCACTCGGCCCGGTGCCGGGGGCAGGGAGCAGGTAGCGTTCGAGGAGTGTACGGGTAGGCCCGACAGCGCCTGCCAGCATAAGCGTTGCCATCCCGAGGCTCACGGCCGTAGCGCGCAGTTGACCCCCCAGGCCACGCCCCATGAGCATCCCTTCGCCGTAGCGAAAGTCACGTCCGTAGGCAAACTGCTGTAGGGCATTGCTCCGATGGACAATCCGGGTGTTGATCCCAGCCATAACAAAGGGGGCGCACCAGCTATCCAGTTCGCTATCGTAGCCGATCTCTGTAAGGCTCGGCTGGTGCTGCCCGGCAGCAGGGGCTGGGCAGAGGAGGTAGGGATCGGCGAGTTCGCGCCGCAACGCCGGGTCAGCCGCCACTTCACGCACCATGTTGAGCATACTGGCAGCAGTACCACCGGAGACACCACCGTGCAGTTGCCTGACGCGCAGTTTCACCTCGGCGCATGGCGCACCAGAGCGCCGCACCGCCTCACGCTGCAGCAGATAGACACCGAGGTCGGAGGGGATTGAATCGAAACCGCAGCAGTGGAGAATACGGGCACCAGTTGCGCGGGCACGCGATTCATAGCGCTCGATCATGCGCCGGATCCAGAGTAGCTCGCCGGTCAGGTCGCAGTAGTCCGTCCCTACCTCGGCACAGGCCCGTACGAGTGGCTCGCCATACCGTGCGTAGGGCCCAACCGTGGAGACGATCAGGCGTGTCGTCTGGCACATGGTACGCAGCGCCGCATCATCATGGGCATCAGCGACGATCAACGGAAGTTGGGCATACGCCGCACC
>CAIWUD010000506.1 GCA_903915775.1 uncultured Chloroflexota bacterium
AGGATGTCGCGCATCAGACCTCGACTGTTCGTGCGATCACGACCGTCGTCGTAGTCACCCTTCAGGGTGAATGGTTGCGCACGCAGCCACTCCCTACTGATGAGTGAGCCCTCAGCATCGTCACTTCCATCCTCACGGCGCACGAAACGTACCCCGCGATCGAGGCAGAGCTTGCGCAGGAGATTCTCCTCAAAGCGTACGAGTTGGGTCAAAAAGTCGACGTAGAGCCCAGTGGTGTAGCGTGCCTCGGCGCCGTGGACCACCTCCGCGAGGAGCGCGCTCCGATCGGGATTGGTTACCTGGGCTACTAGGCTAGCAAACTCCTGTCGCCAGGGTTGCTCCACGTTCAGGAGCGGTAGCAGTGCGACACGCGCCCCGGGAAAGTCGAAGTTGTAGCGTGCACAAGCGTAGCGGAGTAGCGCCTCAGCCGCCTCGAGTGCCCCCGGGGCTAGGCGATCACCAATGGCATCGCGCTCTGCGTGCAGGGTACGTAGGGCCGCATCGTAGGCGAAGGTGGCCGCGTTTGAGTAGAGGGCAGCGCGGAGAGGTGCGGCCAGGAGGCGCCGACCAACACCTAGGGCGGCCGGAACTTCACGGGCCGGATGAATGGCTAAGGCTTCAGCACGCGCACCGAACGCCTCAACCCCGGCAATCAGGAGCGCCGTCGTCATGGCAGGAGTGCCGCCAGCAACTTCGAGCAGGGCGGGTGGTGTTGGATAGTCAGCAGCTAACTGGCGTAGACGACGCTCCAGGTAGCTCAGTGCAACATCGTAGTCGGATGGATCAGCACCCTGCCCATCGGGAGTGGCAATGGTCCAGACCAGCGTCCGCTCCGCAGGGAGGGGCGGGAGCTCACCGCTCCCCTCGGCAAGTAGGCGCACCATCAACTGGGCCGTGGGGCCAGTATCACTCAACCAGAAGCGCTGCTCAGCGCTCCCTACCGGCGGCATCGGCTGATCTGAGGCCACAAGGACCAGCGCTTCCAGCGTGACCCCCGTCGCAGCGAGGTGGCGTAACGCCTTGCCGATGATCGGTAGGCGTAGCCCATGGCGCAACTCCTCGTAGCGCGCTGCAACCTCCGCTGCCCACTCCCGCTCGCTGCGGTTGCGCTTGCTGAGTAGCGTACACTCCAAATCACGTCCACCAACGTTGGCAATGAGGAGGGTCATTTGTCTCCTTTGAGGAGGTGCGCACAGAGGCGGTTCAGTGCGTCGTACGGTGACTCCACCGGCACGCTCACCCCGAACAAAAGCTCGTACGCTCGGCGCATGGCGGCGAGGAGCTCGTCGACACTCATCTGAGCTTTTTGTTCAATATCGTCCCGTGAAAGCGGGTTGAAGCGGTGGACAATGTTGTTACGTAACGGGATTGGACGGTCGATCAGTTCGAGTTCTCGCAAACCCAGGCGGATCGACTCATGCTCTTCTCCAACGGCAAGAGCCGTAATGATCGTACGCAGATTCTCGCGGCTAACACGGCGCGCTACATTCTCATCATCAGAAGGTAGAGCCGTAGCCAGATTCAGGGTAACAAGAAGTTCACGCCGCCGACTCCACCATTGAGTTGCGTAGCTTGATCGGGTTGTTCTATCGCTCCACTGCACTCCTATCTCATCACGCTCAGCCACGAGTTGGAGGCATCCCTCTGAGAAGCGGTGGAGGCGGCTGAGAAAATCTGCCCACGCACCCCTCCGCACCGCTATCTGGGCAAGAAATATGGTGTCGCGGAGCATTGCCTGCTCACTCTGATCTTCAACCTCACGGCGAAACGACTGGATATCACCGCGTAGTCGGCGAGAACTCGCAATCGTCATGTCGAAGGCGCGAGCTGCGGCGTCAAAGTTCAGGTTGAGGCGCTCAATACCATAGCGTAAGGCGGAATGCAACAGCCCTGACTGGTCGGCATCCAGATAATCGTTCACCTTGCGCACAAGCTCAAGGGCTGATTCGTAAGCGTAAGCCTCAAGCACAACCGCAATATTCTGCTGAACTGCTTGTAGGTAGAGCTGACGAGTAACATCGAGGGTGTGGGCCCGATCAAACTCCTGCGAAACGTAGAGAGGTAGGGCATTGGGCCCAAAGATCTCACTGCCTACAAAGAGGAGCATCGTGTTCATCTGGGGCGTACCACCAGCGATCAGCAGGTAGACTTGCCCGGGAGTTGGGGCCTGCCCGGCGATCGCGGGCAGTTGGGCACGGTAGAATTCGAGCATGAGATCATAATCGGCTGGATTATGCCGAGTTGAGCGAATAGAGATCTGCTTTTTCGCTAGGCCTGATTTCTGGTAGCGTGCAGCGAGTAGTTTTTGCATCAGGTTTGCGTATTCAATCGTATCGTTATCACGGTATTCGGCACGAACCTGATCTGGCTGATCCGTTGCAAAAAGTACAATCCGTAATGGTGTCTCCGCCTGAAC
Source organism: uncultured Chloroflexota bacterium (assembly GCA_903915775.1). GTDB lineage: Bacteria > Chloroflexota > Chloroflexia > Chloroflexales > Chloroflexaceae > Viridilinea. Next base: position 2,417 of record CAIWUD010000506.1, read on the forward strand.
CCCAATGTAACGCAGCGCCTTCTCGATCATCGGCATGCGCAGCTGGTGCTGAAAACGGTTGAACTGCTCCTCCTGCCGCAGATATGCCCCTGCAGGGCGTGCCTTGAGTTGGCCCGTCTTTGCGTTCGCGATGAGCTCCGCAGGCAAGTCCTGTGGTGTATCGATCTGTACATCCCGCGTACCAACATTGGCGAGTAGGTAGATGCTCATCGTGCCTCCTCTGCTCCAAAGGTGATCTGCACCCATCCCAGGGGGCGGACAGGCCGCTCAGCGGCGAGAACTACTTTGCGCGTGTCGGGAAATGTGCCACCCAGTCGGAAGCGCTCCGACTTGTGCTTCTTGAGTCTGAA
>CAIWUD010000507.1 GCA_903915775.1 uncultured Chloroflexota bacterium
CAGGCCATCGGGGTACGGATGGGGGATGTGGAGCGTGGTATCGGCAATCTCGGCAGCACCGGCGAGGAGCTGCACATCGGCTGCATCGGTGAGCAGCAGGGGACGCAGGCGTAGGCGCACGCTCTCAAGGGTGGGGATATAACTCATCGGAGGCTCCGTTGGTCATTGTGGTACGCTCTGCGCCACCACACGCAGCCCGGACTGGGTAGCAGTAGCACGTATAACATATAGGGGCGCTATGCGCAATAGGGGTGTTATACGTACCTGTTCACGTTTGGGGTAAGGCATGCTCCATAGCAGCTTGACGAGCGTGCGGGAGGTGTGGAGGGCGCAGCCCTCCACAAAAAACTAACCCAGCCTTGGTCCGCCAGGGGAAGTGTGAACAGGTAGTGTCACACCCAATAGGCAGGGCAACCCCCTGTGGCTGCCCCAACGTGTGCTATACTGAGTAACTCCCTCTTGTAGATGTTCCAACCTTGTCCTACTCAGGAGCGTGGCTTGAGCGACACACCTGCGATCGAACTCCGTGACGTGATCAAGCGCTTTGGCGAAACCCCCGCCGTTGATCGCGTCTCTCTCCAGATTGGTGACGGTGAATTCTTCTCGCTCCTCGGACCGAGTGGTTGTGGGAAGACGACCACCCTGCGCATGATCGCCGGGTTTGAGTATCCGAGCAGCGGTGAAATGCTGATCCATGGGCGGTCGATGGCAACCATTCCCCCCCACAGGCGGCCCGTTAACACCGTTTTTCAATCCTACGCCCTCTTCCCGCACATGAGTGTGGAGCAGAACGTGGCTTTTGGCCTCCAGATGCAGCGCCTACCCAAGCAAGAGATCGCGCCGCGGGTGAGTGAGGCCCTAGAGCTCGTACGCCTAGGTCATCTCGCCCAGCGTCGGCCCAACCAACTCTCGGGTGGTCAGCAGCAGCGGGTTGCCCTGGCCCGTGCCCTGGTCAACCAACCCGAGGTGCTGCTCCTCGACGAGCCACTCGGTGCACTCGACCAAAAGTTGCGCAAAGAGATGCAGCTTGAGCTGAAGAGCCTGCAGCACCGTGTAGGGATCACCTTCATCTTCGTTACCCACGATCAGGAAGAGGCCCTGACCATGTCGGATCGCATTGCGGTCATGAATCAGGGCAAGGTGCTCCAGGTTGGCAGCCCCACCGAGATCTACGAGCGCCCAACCTGCCGCTTTGTGGCCGATTTTATTGGTGAGACCAACTTCATCGACGGCGAGGTAGTGGAGAGTGACGGGGGCTACAGTTCGATTGTCACTCCTGATGGCCTGCGCTTACGCGGCCTTGCCCCGCGTACCCTCCCTGCGGGTAGCGCAGCCACGCTCTCGATCCGCCCAGAAAAGCTGCGGCTCACCACGCTGGAGCAGGCGGGCCCTGAGCAGGTCGCTGCGTTGCCGGTCAGTGTGGAACTTGTAAGCTACATTGGCTCGGACACACGGATTACGGTACGGCTCAACGAGCAGCGTACCCTGGATGTTTGGGAGCAGAACCGGCGCAGTACCCTTGATCGCAACGCCTACTGGCAGCCGGGTGAGCAGGCGCTCCTCTTCTGCCCACCGGACAATGCGCTTGTACTGGCCGAGTGAGCAGGGCAGTGCCGCTAGTAGCAGTTGCAAGCGTACCAAAGAGGAGTGTAGATTGGCCTTCGACCTCATTGAGCGTACCCGCGTACAGCGCGACCGTCGCAACCTCATGGCTCTACTCCTACCGGGCCTGCTCTGGTTGCTGCTCTTCTTCGCCCTACCGCTACTGATCATTCTCCTCTACAGTTTCATCGTGAGTGGCCCGCGGGGGAATCTGATCTGGCAGGCAACAGTAGGGAACTACACCGATCTCTTTACCCGGGCGATCTACCTCAACGCTTACCTGCGCTCGATCTGGATCAGCCTACTCACCACGCTGATCTGTCTGCTCCTCGGTTACCCCTTGGCCCTCTTCATTGTGCGTCAGCCCCCTCACGTGCGCACCCTGCTCCTCTTCCTGGTTTTGATCCCCTTCTGGACCAACTTTCTGGTGCGCATCTACGCCTGGCAGATCATCCTGGCCAACAATGGACTGATCAACAGTAGCTTGCGTGCGCTGGGTTTCGCACCGATCCAACTCCTCAACACCGAGGGCGCGACGCTGATCGGTCTGGTCTACGGTGATCTCCCCTTCATGGTCCTACCGCTCTACGCGGCAATCGATCGTTTTGACTTTACCCTGATGGAGGCGGCAGCCGATCTGGGTGCTAGCCGTCGCCAGGCCTTCCTGCGGGTGATGGTGCCCCTGACGATGCCGGGCATCGTCGCCGGCTCGGTGCTCGTCTTCATCCCCACCCTAGGCCAATTTGTGGTCAGCGAGCTCCTTGGTGGGGCGAAAGTAGACTATCTGGGTAACCTCATCCAGCGTCTTTTCTTACGCTCCAACCCACCCAACTGGCCCCTCGGTTCGGCCATGGCCATCGTGATGATGCTCCTCCTCCTCGCGTTCATTCTCTGGTACTTCCGCATTAGTAGGGAGGAGGATCGATGAGCCAGACCGCAAACCGCGTAACGACGCCCGCGATCGAGCGTGGCCGGCTCACCTGGAGCGGTGTAAGCCTCAGCCTCCACGCTGTGCTGATCTACCTCTTCCTCTACCTGCCCATTCTCGTGCTGATCATCTTCTCGTTCACCCGTGATGCGTTTGGTGTGCGCTGGACCGGCTTCACCCTCGACTGGTATGTACGCCTCTTCAATGACGAGCGGCTAATGGGTGCGTCGGTCAATACCTTGTTGGTGGCATCAGTTTCGACCCTCGTATCCACGATTCTGGGAACCCTGATGGCTATGGCGATGGAGCGTTACCAGTTCCGTGGGCGCGAAGGTGTCGAAGCCCTCATCTACCTGCCGGTCGTTGTGCCCGAGATTGTGATGGCTGTGGCGCTCCTCGCCTTCTCGGCCCTCGTCTTCGACCTGATCAACGCCCTGACTGGGCAGGTGCTCCGGCGCAACCTGACCACCGTTACGATTGCCCATATCGCCTTCAACATGAGCTTTGTGGTAGTTGTGGTGCGCACCAGTTTGCGCCATTTCGATCGTCGGCTCGAGGAGGCCGCGGCGGATCTCGGGGCGGATAGCTGGCAGACCTTCTGGCGGGTGACCTTCCCCCTCATTCTTCCCGGTATTATCGGCGGCGCCCTGATGGCCTTCACCCTCTCACTTGACGACTTCGTTATTAGTCTCTTCCTCTCGGGGCCGGGAACCTCCCTCCTACCTGTTGAGGTCTATAGTCGGGTGCGCCGTGCGATCACCCCGGAGATCAATGCGATCTCCACGCTGATGCTCCTCCTCTCGATCACGCTGGTGCTCCTCTCGCAACTCCTCCAGCGCCGTCGCTAGGCTGTGTCAACCATATGGGAGGTCTGGAGGGCATGGCCTGCCAATCCCTAACTGAGCCAAGGAGAAGAATCGCTATGAACTGGACACGTCGTACTATCCTCCTCTTTGCCATGCTCTTACCACTCTTGGTAGCCTGCGGGAACTCGTCAACCGACAGCCCCGGCAATGAGTATGGCAGCGCCCCTGTAGCAGAATCGCCAGCGGCTGCGCCGGCGAGTGATGGGGTTGATCGTACCAAACTTGCCTCCGAACTCTACTTCTACAACTGGAGCGACTACATCGATCCCGAGACGCTCGAACTGTTTGAGCAGGAGTATGGGGTGCGCGTCATCTACGACACCTACGACGCGAACGAGGACATGATCGCCAAGGTACGTGCTGGGAACTCTGGCTACGATATCGTCGTTCCCTCCGACTACGCTGTCCAGACGATGGTCGATGAAGAGCTTGTGCAGCCACTCGACAAGAGCCTGCTCACCAATCTGGGCGCCATGAGCCAGAACTACCTTGGGATCTACTTTGACCCCGAGAATCGCTACTCGGTACCCTACCTCCTCGGGTTGACCGGGATCGCCTACAACCGCGAATTCTTCCCCAACGGGGTGGATAGCTGGTCGGCCCTCTTTGATCCGGCTAACCTGTCGGCGATCCAGGGGAAGTTCAGCATGCTCGAGGATGAGCGGGAGACCCCTGGTGCAGCGCTGAAGTTCCTGGGGCAGTCGCTCAACACGACCGATCCAGCGACGCTCCGGCAGGCGCAGGATCTGCTGATTGCGCAGAAACCCTTCCTGTCAGCGTACAACAGCTCTGACGTCAATCGTAAGCTCGCTTCGGGGGAGTATCTGATCGCCCATGCCTGGAGTGGGCAAGCGATGCAGGCACGCAACGGCCTTGGCGACGAGTTCTCGGGGAATCCGGCGATCGACTTCGTCATTCCCAAAGAGGGTGGGACGATCTGGATGGATAACCTCGTCATCCTGAACGACTCGCCCAACGCCTACACCGCCCATGTCTTCATCAACTTCCTGATGCGCCCCGAGATCGCGGCACGCAACGCCGGCTATGTGGGCTACATCACCCCCAACGCGGCGGCGGTTCCCCTCTTACCGCAGGAGGTACAGGATCTCTATGCAGCTGGGTTTGCGCCCAACGAAGAGCTCCTCAAGCGCCTGGAGTGGATCGAGCGGAGCGCCGAGACGGTGGCTTTCACCGACCTCTGGACAGCCGTCAAGGGTGAGTAGCGTACGGGAGGGCGCAGCTTGCCACAAAACAACCTAACCCAACCTACGCATAGTAAAGCACGGACGAGGTAGACAATGAACCGAATACGCCAGATTATCCTACTCTTCGCGCTGATCGTCCCAATCCTCACTGCATGTGGCAACCAGGCAGCAGATAGTCCTGCTAGCTCGACGGCAACCGTATCGCCAGGCGCATCAACGTCGGGCGATGGGGTCGATCGCTCCAAGCTCTCTGACGAACTCTACTTCTACAACTGGAGCGATGGCATCGATCCCGAGATACTCGAACTGTTTGAGCAGGAGTATGGGGTGCGCGTCATCTACGACACCTACGACTCGAACGAGGCCTTGATCGCCAAGCTGCGTGCTGGGAACTCTGGCTACGACATCGCCGTTCCCACCGACTACGCTGTTCAGATCATGGTTGAAGAAGCACTTGTGCAGCCACTCGACAAGAGCCTGCTCACCAACCTACGCCACATAGACCCGAACTCCCTCGGTATCTACTTCGATCCGGAGAATCGCTACTCCGTACCCTACCTCCACCTCATGACCGGGATCGCCTACAACCGCGAATTCTTCCCCAACGGGGTGGATAGCTGGGCTGCCCTCTTCGACCCAGCCAACTTACCAGCGATCCAGGGGAAGTTCAGCATGCTCGATGATGAGCGTGAGACCCCCGGTGCAGCGCTGCAGTTCCTGGGGCAGTCGTACAACACGACCGATCCAGCGCTGCTCCAGCAGGTGCAGGATCTGCTGATTGCGCAGAAACCCTTCCTGGCGGCCTACAACAGCTCCGATGTCAATCGTAAGCTCGCTTCGGGGGAGTATCTGATCGCCCATGCCTGGAGCGGGACGGCGATGCAGGCGCGCAACGGCCTTGGCGACGAGTTCTCGGGGAATCCGGCGATCGACTTTGTGATTCCCAAAGAGGGGGGGTCGATCGGGGTGGATAACCTCGTCATCCTGGACAACGCGCCCAACGCCTACACCGCCCATGTCTTCATCAACTTCCTGATGCGTCCCGAGATTGCGGCGCGTAATGCCGTCTACACTGGCTTCATCACCCCCAACAAGGATGCGGTTCCCCTCTTACCGCAGGAGGTACAGGATCTCTACGCAGCTGGGTTTGCCCCCAACGAAGAGCTCCTCAAGCGCCTGGAGTGGACCAAGCGGAGCGCCGAGACGGCAGTCTTCGCCGATCTCTGGACAGCCGTCAAGGGTGAGTAGGGTAGGAGAGGGTGCAGCCCGCCAAAGATACCGAGCCGGCGCTCGGTATCCCCAGGATGGGGGGCTGCACCCTCCACGAAAACCCCTCACCTAACCTCAGTCCTGCCGCGGAGAAGTGCGAATACTGGCGCAGATAACCCTTGACAGAAGGCACTAATCGGCGGATCATGCCCACAATGGAGCATTTTTATGGGCTGGATCATCCTGGTACCGACGATGGTGGGTTGCGTCAGATCGTCACTGCGAGTGCTGATGGCATGATCGTTGTCGACGGGGATGGGTGTGTGCGCTTCTTGAACCCAGCTGCAGGGGCGATTTTGGGGCGCCAGGCGCACGATCTGCTCGGTCAGGCTTTTGGCTACCCAATGCTCGGAGGCGAGCGGGCTGAGCTTGACCTGATCCACCCAGACGGAACAAGCCTCGTCGCGGAGATGCGCGTTGTCGACACCGACTGGGCTGGTGCGCCAGCCCACCTCGTCTCGCTACGCGATATCACCGAGCATCGCCGGGCCCATCAGGCCCTCCGTGACGCGGAGGCCTTCAACTGGGCGATCCTCAACGCGCTGAGTGTCCACCTCGCCGTACTCGATGCCCGTGGTACCATCATCGCGGTCAATGACGCCTGGAGGGAGTTTGCCCGAACAAATGGCGATCCCGATCTCCGTTGGACGGGGGTGGGGGTCAACTACTTCGCCGTCTGTCAGCATGCGGCGGATGAAGTGGACAGTGAGGCTTCAGTGGTACTGCAGGGCATGCGCGCAGTGCTTGACGGCCACCTACCAAGTTTTGAACTGGAGTACCCTTGCCATTCACCTGAAGAGGAGCGTTGGTTTGTGCTACGGGTCGTCCCACTGCGCGGCCAGCGCGGCGGCCTGGTGGTGAGCCACACGAATGTCACGGCTCAGCGCCGAACGGCCAGCGTAGCCGCTGAGGCGACCATGCTGCGTGAGCGGCTCCAGCTCCTCGAGCGCGAGCGCGAAGCGGTTGAGCGCATGGCCTCACCGACCCCACCGCTACCTGCTCAGTCGCTGCAGCAGCGCCTCCCTCAGCTCTTCGCTCGTGCCGTTGCGGAGTATGCTCGGCGGCTCGAGCAGGCCCTGGTGGGCCGGCATGGCTCATCCGATCCCTCAGATGAGGGTGACCTGCATGGGCTGGGTGAGCAACTTGGGGAGCAGATGGCTACGCCACGCGATCTGGTAGCGATCCATCTTGCGGCAATGCGTGCAGTGAGTATTGGTGCACCACCGACCAGACAGCAGGCCTACATGGGCGAAGGTCGGTTGATGCTGCTTGAACTGATGGGCCACCTCGCAGCATACTATCGCGCTCGTGCCTACGGGCGTGGCGGCGAGGCGAACGACAATGACGTCGTAGTCACCTGATACAACATCCTGGAGCCGCGTGTTGGAGAAGATCGTCCTGCATCTCTTTGTGGCTGGTCGTACTGCTCGTGCAGAACGGGCGATCCGTACCTTACGCACGATCTGCGAACGTGATCTGGCTGAATTTCCATACGAACTCCATGTGATCGATGTGCTGACCGAGCCGCAACGGGCTGAGGAGCGCAAGATCCTGGCTACACCGACCCTGATTAAAGAGTGTCCCTACCCCCCACGGCGGGTGATCGGTGATCTTGGGGGTGACCCACGTGAACTGTTGGCAGCACTCGA
>CAIWUD010000508.1 GCA_903915775.1 uncultured Chloroflexota bacterium
CTCTCGGTGATCGGTGTTCAGGCGGGATACCTTCTAGGCGGTATTATCGTAGTTGAAGTAGTCTTTAACTACCCTGGTCTTGGTAAACTCTTTATCGATGCCGTAGCATCACGTGATTATCCTCTCATTCAAGCAATAGCCATCATAAGCGCATCTCTCTTTGTCTTCTTGAACTTTTTGATCGATATAGTGTATACACTGGTGGATCCGCGTATTCGCCTGCAACGCTTTTGAAGTATACTTACGGTAGACTAAGCATGGGATTTCTCTTCCAGCGTAATCGTCGAGAACTTCTTGTCGGTATGATCCTCCTGGGATTGCTGCTTGGGACCATGCTATTCAGTTCGTTGCTCAGTTCGTACGACCCACTGCGGGGAGATCTGCGGAACCGCCTCATCCCCCCTCTCTCACCGGGCCACATACTCGGTACTGATGCGCTTGGCCGCGACATGCTGGTGCGTCTGCTCTACGGTGCGCGTATGTCGCTCCTCATGAGTGGGAGTGGCGTCATCATCGGCATGCTGGTTGGTGTCAGTCTGGGTCTCATCGCAGGTTTTAGCGGTGGCTGGATTGATACCCTCTTCATGCGCTTGGTCGACGTACAACTGGCCTTTCCATTCCTCCTGCTCGCCCTCGTTATTGTCACCATCGTGCCAGCTTCTGAATTGACAATCACGTTGCTGCTGGCCCTGGCAGCATGGGTACTCTTTGCGCGTATCATCCGCGCCTCGGTGCGTAAAGAGATCAACCGCGAGTATGTGCAGGCTGCCCTGACGCTCGGGGCATCGCGGCTGCGCATTGCGCTGCGCTACGTGCTGCCTAACCTGTTACCAACTATTGTCGTGATTGCTACCCTCCAGCTTGCAGCGTTGATTCTCTTCGAGGCGACATTGAGCTATCTCGGTGTAGGGATCCAACCGCCGACACCCTCGCTTGGGAGTATGATGCTCGAGGGTCCGGCCCACATGCGTTCGGCTGGGTGGATCACAGCCTTTGCCGGCATGACCGTATTTCTGATGACACTGAGTCTAAACCTTATCAGCGAGGGTCTTCGCGATCTGCTTGACCCACGGCTGCAACGGTGAGCTATGAGCATACCGGCCTCCATCCTCGAGGTACGTCGGCTTCGTACCTCCTTCGAATCCCCCACCGGCGATCTACGAGCGGTCGATGATGTCTCGTTCGTCCTGCGTCCTGGTGAATGTCTGGGCATTATTGGTGAAAGCGGTTCGGGCAAGAGTGTGACCTGTCGCTCAATTATGCGCCTTATTACGCCACCGGGTCGAATTATCGGGGGCGAGGTGCTCTTTGAAGGGCGGAACATCCTCACCCTTCCCATGCACGAAGTAGAGGCGCTCCGTGGTGGTGCCATGAGCATGATCTTCCAAGATCCGCTCACGAGTCTCAATCCAGTCTTCACGATCGAGCGTCAGATGGTCGATGTCATCCACCGCCACACAGGCTGTAGAAGTAGCGCTGCCCGAGCTCGCGCTGTCGAGATCCTCGGTCAGGTAGGTGTGCCCATGCCTACCGAGCGGCTGCGCCAATACCCCTTCCAGCTCTCGGGTGGTCTGCGCCAGCGGATCATGATAGCACTTGCCCTGGCTTGTCGCCCTCGTCTGGTGATTGCTGACGAGCCAACGACAGCCCTCGATGTCTCTATTCAGGCCCAAATTCTCGACCTGCTTCACGATCTCAAGGAGCAACTCAACTTTGCCATGATCTTCGTCAGCCATGACCTCGGAGTGATTGCTCAGTTGAGCGATGTTGTGGCGATCATGTACGCTGGTAGATTGGTAGAGATTGCTCCAACGAGACAGATCTTTCGTCAGCCACGCCACCCGTACACGGCTGCGCTCCTGCGATCGGCCCCCAATCTGACTAGCCACCGCTCCAACCCGCTCCTTCCTATCGAGGGTAACCCGCCGAATCTGGCAGCACTCCCACCTGGTTGCTCCTTTGCCCCTCGCTGTCCACAACGTACCGCGATATGCCTCGAACAGATGCCAATCCTTGTTCATAACGATCACATGTTCGCTTGTCACCATCCCCTCCAAGATGGCCCGTCACACATCCCCGCCCAGACCGCTGAAGAGGCAGAAGCAGTATGAGCAGAACAGCGCTGCTGGCCGTGCGCAATGTCCGGCGCTACTTCCCTTTGTATGGCGGACTGTTCGGACGCCAGACCCAACTGCTCAAAGCCCTCGATGGCGTGTCGATCGATGTCTGGGCTGGACGTACGGTTGGGATCGTTGGTGAGAGTGGCTGTGGTAAGAGTACCCTTGCACGAACGGTTCTCCTACTCGAGCAACCCGATGCAGGCGAGGTGACCTTCGATGGGAAGGCAATTTTTAGCCTGCGCGGTGCCGAGCTCAAGGCATACCGCCGCCAGGTGCAGATCGTCTTCCAAGACCCGTATGCCTCGTTGCCTGCCCGCATGTCTGTGCAGACCGTCCTGACCGAACCGCTAGCGATCCATGGTATTGGTGATGAATCGACACGGCATGCCCGCGCAGCC
>CAIWUD010000509.1 GCA_903915775.1 uncultured Chloroflexota bacterium
ACACCCAGCCCCTCGAAGGGGCGGCTGGCGACGAGATAACGGTTCTGCGCGCATTCACGCACCAGGCTGGCGATGAGATCCATCGTCCAGCCCCGCTCGTCACTGTCGCCCGTCTCATCGAGCCCATCGAGCAGGATCAGGCAGCCGCCGGCCTTGATCTGGCTTTCGATCATGCCGACCGGCAGGTCGGGAACATCACGGCGTGCCAGTTCATCAAGGGCGTCGAGGAGCAACTGAGCCGGGGCGCCGACCAGTTCGGCGCGGCGCTGGGCGTACTGCTCATGGACATAGGTCATGACCTCGGTCAGCCGGGCATAGATCGGAAACAGCCGCTTCGCGGTGAAGAGCTGGAGCTCCTTGCGAATCTCGGCTGTGTCGGTCGTACGTGCGGCCCGCGCCAGCATGAGCGCACCATAGTGCAGGGTCGTCGTTTTGCCGCTACCGGCGCGCCCGACAAGGAGCAACCGTTCAGTTGTCGTCTCGGGGCCGGCAGAAGGTTTCCGTCCTCGTCTGCGCGCATTCGCCTCAGGATCAGGCGGCGGCAACTGGCCCGGCTCGCTGAGCAACCGGAACACAGGGCGACTCTCCTGAACGGCTTGATAAGCCTCCTGTCGAGCGGATCTCCCATCCTCGTCACCAAACTTACCCAGGATGTAGGTATCGAACGATTCCATCTGCTCGCGCTCGACCACAGAGAGCGGAACGTACACCTGCTCAAGATCGAGCTCGCGCTGCTCACGACCGAGGGCCGGGATCTTCGCCAGCCGCAGCATGTCCCGCTCCATGCGACTCAGGTAGACATCGTGCGCCGAACTGGCCTGCTGTCGCGTTCGTGTCGCCTCCAGTGCAGCCCCCAGCCTCCTCCTCTCCTCGTTATCCAGCACCTCCTCTTCGATGTCACGCTGCCGGCCACCCGTCCTCCGATCAATCCAACGAAAGAAGCGCCGGAACCAGGGCACGACCACGCTGACGAAGATCAAGGCGAGTACAAACAGGACGATGATCAACAGCGGTGGCCGCTGGTCAAGCAGGGTGACGAAGGTTTCAACCGGCTTCTCACCGCTAATAATCTGATCAAGGGCCTGCGGGATGGTGAGCGTCGGCTCGGGGGCGGGCGCGACCGTCAATGTGAGCGGTGGCGTTGCCGTTTGCGCCGGCGCAGCAGAGGTTGGCGTAGGCGGTGCCTGGGGCGGTACGGTGGTTGCTGGTAGCAGTGGCTCTGTTGGGGTGGAGGGCTGAGCTCCTACATGGCCGAACATGACCGAGAGAACGACGAGAGCCATCAACACGAGCAGGGGCGCAACAATGGGTCGTCTGGTACGCATCTACACTGCTCCACATGGGCTCGTGACGGTGATACACAAGGGGCGGCCATGAGGCGCGATCTCTCCGCAGCTAGTCTACCACAGGACTGCACAGAACGTACGATTATCTACTCCGTGACGCATATGCTCGCCAACAAGAACAAGGTCGTTCGAAGGAGGGCCATATTTCACTCCATGGCGCTGTTGTAGAATAAGATGCCCAGCGAGGGCATGGTCGGTCAGGTAGCAGACTGCGACGGCACCGCGGTACCGCAGATCAAGACCAGTCCCTGTGGTTCTCTATCCGCTTCCAGGGTCACTCCTCAAAAGCAGCGCGATTTCACTGAGGGGCTTGCCACCAACGCGCACAAAGACCGTCAGGATCGCTTCAAGCGACATGGTTGCCTGTGCTGCCATCTGTTTTAGTTCTGGACCCAGTTCGGTGAGCAACCCAGCTTCGCGCAGTACCGCAATCGCACGCTCGCGCTCGCCTGCTGGTGCTGGCGGCGGGTAGCTCCGTTCCAGCCACTCCCTAACCAGCGACTCGACGGGCCGCCCAAGGCGTGTGGCCTCCTGTACGAGCCGGGCATAGAGCTCGGGTTGTAACTCAAGGGTCAATCTAGTCATAGAACAGCTCATCCGGTCTCAACGAACGCCGCAGTTGATCTGATCGCATGCTACCCTCCCGACACGAACCGATAGCACAGACCACCCTATTGGAGCCACGTCTCGACACCCAGAGGCAATTCGTTCAGTTCTGCCCTAGCCTCACGCCAAGTCGGGTAGTGCGTGCTCAGTAAGGCGAAGAAGCGTTCGCTGTGCGTGGGCTCGATGAGGTGGAGCATTTCATGAACCACTACGTACTCAAGCAGATCCCTGGGCTTCTTCACCAACTCCGTATTGAGTCGGATGTTGCCCAATCGGTAGTTGCAACTCCCCCACCTGGTCTTCATGCGCTGAAGGAAATAGCCCGTCACCTTCACGCCCAGCTTCGGCTCCCATGTGCGGATCAGTTCGGTCACTGCGTCGCGCAAGAGCGACTTGTGCCATTCGTGCATGACCATAGCACGCTTCGCGCTGCTGCTGCCAGGACGCACGGTAAGCGTAATGCTGCGGTGCGTGAGATGGACGCCGGGCTTCACCTCTTCTTCCCTCACTGAGAGCAGGTAGCGCCTACCCCAGAGGTAGTGGCTCTCTCGCTCGACGAACTGGCGGGGTGTCTCCCGTGCCTGTCCACGCAGCTTTGCCTGCTGGTCGCGAATCCAGCCGAGCTTCGAGACCGCGTAGCTGCGGGCCACCTCAAGCCGCGTTCCCTGTGGGGCGACCAGCGTGACCCGCCCATCTGGGGGATGCACCGAAAGGTGAACATGCTTGACCTCCTTGCGCGTTACCGCGATGGCAATGTCACCGAGTTGGATTGTCTCTGTCATTCGTACCCCGGCTGATTCTTCACCAACTCGAACAGTGCAAGCGTCGCTTCGCGATTTCGGTTGACCAGCGAAGACAGGGCGTTGAGCACCTGCTTCTCCCGCACCTGGTCGCCTTTCCAATCTGCCGGTGCCCGCTCACGCATGACCCGGTCGATCTCTAGTGCCAAGTGGAGACGTTCGTCGCCGTATTCAACGCGCTGCTCTGCCATTCGGTGAGTAGTGCCACTCCCAGCCGAGAGAATTCCCGGCAGGTTGTTGTAGATCACCGTGGCTTCGCGCTTGCCGTGCAGTGCTACAGGGATGTCACCGTCCGACTGCTTCAACGCCAGCTGCTTCACGAGTGCTTCCGCCTGGCGCAGGAACTCCTCGTAGGCCGCAGCATCGGCACGGCTCTGCTGGATGAGATCGCCGAGCAGCTGCGACATCTGCTCGTAGAAGCGTGGGTCTGTCAGCTGGTCGCGGATGATGGTCTTGCGGACGTTGTTGATGATCCCTTCGGCGATGGCATTCTTCGAGAGCTTGCCCTTCTCGTTCAGCTTCTTCGCGATCGCGTCGTGGATGCCGCTCTTGATGATGAGCTCGGTCAACGACAGCGCACCCAGTTGCCCCAGCTCCGCGGCCGGGTCGGCCTGCACGTAGGTGTTGAGCAGGTGCCGCATGTCGGCCTCGTAGGGCTTGATGTCCAGCTCCTCGCCCGAGTGCATCTTGATGGCTGAACGCATCTCGCCATAAAACTCGACCTCTCGCTGGATGGTCGCGGCCTCCGCGTCGGTGTAGCCAGCCGCTGTGAGCTCGAGGGCGAGTTGGGCGAAAGCCCGCACGAAGAGGGCAACGGCCTTGTAGAACGCCACCCGCAACGCCTCGGTCTCGTTCAGGGCGTTGGCATTGGCGGCATCACCGCAGAAGTAGCGCAGGAACTGCTCCACCTCGCGCGGCAGAGCGACCGGTTCGCACAGGTAGCGCAGCGCCTCGCGGGCCTCCTCCAGCTTCTTGCGCCCCTCCTCAAGCCAGTTCTTGAGGTGAACGTTGTTCTCTGCATCGCC